>NZ_QJHD01000002.1:0-223019 GCF_003184505.1 Blautia sp. BCRC 81119
TAAGCCTGCTCCTTAGATTAGATTTAGAGTTTTTAGAGTCAACTCCCAAAACTCTAATCAATAGTTTACATGCAACAGCCAGAAATTTCGATACACCCTCTTATTGGACGCTTACGAAAAATTAGAGATTGTAATCAAAAATACAGAAAAACAAACTTTTATTATTTAGAAGAAAGGATATAAAAATGAAACGTTTACCTAAATATACGCCTGCGGAAGTACGGAATGATCCATACGGATTTACTTACAAAGAAATGTCGGAAGTTATTGGCGAGAATGAAGCAAAAGCCTTATATGAAGAATTATATAAGCAATTACCACGCAAAAAAAATCTATCAATGTTGGTAAAAAATATTTGCAAAAGCAGTGATACTGAAAAGTATGTTTACGAACTGAAAGACAACAAATACATTGAAACGGTTTTTATCAAGCGGCGAGATGGTGGAACTGTTTGCGTGAGCACACAAGTCGGTTGTCCTGTTGGTTGTATTTTTTGTGAGTCCGGGCGAAATGGCTTTGTTCGTAATCTAACATCGTCAGAAATCGTACAACAGATTATATTGTTGCGTCGAAAAGTAAACCGTATCGTTTTTATGGGTATGGGAGAGCCTTTATTCAATTATGACAACTTGATAAAAGCAATCCATATTCTCCGAGATAGATATGGGCTCAACTTTCCAACCGACGGCATTACCATATCAACAGTTGGTCCGGTCGATCAATTAAAAAAATTGCGCGAGGAACATCTTAAAATTCAGTTGACAATATCTTTACACGCAGCAACACAATCTGCAAGAAATCGTATTATTCCTCACATGCGCATATATGCTATTGAAGATGTTGTTAAGCAAGCCTTATCCTATTCTGAAAGGCATAATCGCAAAATTGTCTTTGCGTATTTGCTTTTACCGGGTATAAATGACCGGCCCTCAGATGTAAGACAACTTGCAAAATGGTTTCGGGGCAAAAAAGTTATGATTAACGTGTTACAATACAACCCAACAAGCAATTCAAGAATTAAAGCACCACAGAAACGGGAAATAGTTGCATTCAAACATCAATTAGAGCAAGCAGGACTTGAAGTTACTATGAGAGTTTCTCATGGCAGAGAGATTAACGCGGCTTGTGGACAGTTAGCTAACACATATAATAAATTCAAAAAAAAATGATTAAAAGTGCCAGACGCATAGACGCAGAGCCGATAACGCATTAGGTCAAAAAACCTATGTGTTATCGGCTTTTTTATTTAATATTGCGCAAAAGCCGCTGTTCCCTATTATAGAATGGATTGCGGGTAGTGTATTAAAGTCGCCCTTTTTTAAGGATACGGCGGTATCGGGGAGGTATCGCCGTGTCCATTTTTATTTACTGTAACCCGCCTAATGCTTTGCGGTCAAAAAAAGCTATGCTCCGCAAGCGGGATATTCCGGCTATGAATGTGAACTGTCAATACATTTAGCTACTGCTTACATTTCCTTTGCGCCCGTCCGCGTCTTGCGGACGGGCGCATTTTGCTTTTTTCAACTTTTTTCTGAAAAGCGCACTCAAGAGCCATCTCCCGAACGGGTACGGAGCGAAAGGGGCAGAGAGGACAAGCCCTTAACTCCCGTCCTCTACTCCACGCGGGAAGGAGGTGAACTCTATGGAGCTATCTTCTTCCGACAAGGAAAGAATACAACATCAGTACGACGCATTAGCAAAGAAAACTTTGGTCGGCGAAGCGAAAAGCCACCGCCGCACTCTTGCGAAACGCGCAGCACGCGAAGTTACTTTTTCGGATTTGAGCGAAAGCGAACTCGCGCAGCTTTTCACAACGGACGAATACGAAAGCGATTATTTCCGTTTTCAAGTGTCCGGCTTTGATGTACTCGTCAAAAATGAACTGCTTGCCGAAGCCCTTAACGCTTTGCCCGAAAGGAAACGCGACATTATCCTTTTGTCCTACTTCTTGGATATGAGCGACGCGGAAATTGGCGAACTGCTGAATGTTGTACGCACGACGGTTTTCCGGCACAGGAAATCCGCGCTTGCGAAAATCAAACAGTATTTGGAGGGAAAAGCAGATGATGAATACCGTTAGGAAGTCTGAAAATCTGTTGCCGTTCCCTGTCATTTCCGCAGCGGCAAACGGCGACACAACCGCCATGTGCGCGATCTTGAAGCACTACGAGGGTTACATAGCGAAACTTTGTACCCGCACGCTGAAAGACGACGCGGGCAATACCTATTCCTATGTGGACGAGGAAATGCGTAACAGGCTGCAAGTGCGCCTTATTACCCGCACCCTTGCTTTTCATGTAGGATAATCTTTTAGCCCATGCGGGGAGCGTGTCCCCTTTCCACGCTTCCCGTTATGGGCTATTTGTCGTTCCGCAAAAGCATATCCGCTGTTGATGTGCTTTTGCAGGCCGACAAAGCCTATTGTTCTTTGACAAAGAAAGCGGCCTTTGGTGCGCAGCATAACAGGCAAACGGGTACATTCCGTCTGTACCGAGCCAGTCGGCGGGTACGCCATGACAGCTTTTCCCCTACGGGGAAAAGTCGAGCGACAACTACCGCGCCGTAAAACAGGTTTAGCAGCTTGTGGGCGACGACATACAAGGCGGCACAATGATACTCCCGCGTTGAACACCCTCAAAGTATTGCGCGGCGCACCCATAAGCATGGGCCGGGGTGAAACTCCCGTGAGGTTGCAGCTAACAACCGCCCGTTTCAGCCTTATTTCTCATATCGTACAAGCCGGAGCGCATATTCTGTACTATGCCGCTAACCGGGAGGGAAAGAAGATGATTACCAAGTTACAACTTCAACAAATGAGAAATGTTGATATTACACAGGTTGACCGCAGCACTTTGGTTGATATTCGTAATATCCATATTGACAGTTCTTTGCCAGCAGCAAAAAAAATGCAAAGCTACTTGGAGCAGATCGTCAATCCGTATTGTTTTCTTTGCGGCGATACGCCCGTAAGAATACGGTTTGTCGCAGAGGATAGAACGCTAAAGCAATCATTGTGCGATTACTTTTTAAGTCTGAAATAACCGCCGACTTTCCCTAACTCTATGGGTAAGACCTTGTGATTACGGGGCGAAAATGGTATAATTAACTCGTAATTATAGGGGGAAAGGAGGTATAATGCCCCGCATACGCAAAGACAAAATGGCACGCAGTTATGCAGAGCCGTTTTGGAAAATTGGGCTATACATTCGACTATCCAGAGAGGACGACAACGAGGACGAAAGCGAGAGTGTTATCAACCAAGAAAAGATACTCCGCGACTTTGTAGACAGCTATTTTGAGCCGGGAACCTATGTGATTGTAGACGTGTTTGCCGACGACGGATTGACAGGCACCGACACAGCGCGACCAAACTTCAAACGGCTTGAGGGCTGCATTGTCCGAAAAGAAGTAAACTGCATGATTATCAAATCCCTTGCACGCGGTTTCCGCAACCTTGCCGACCAGCAAAAGTTTTTAGAGGAGTTCATACCCATTAACGGTGCAAGGTTTATTTGCACAGGCACACCATTTATTGACACTTACGCAAATCCCCATTCTGCAAGCGGCCTTGAAGTACCTATTAGGGGAATGTTCAACGAGCAGTTTGCCGCGACCACTTCCGAAGAAATCCGCAAAACATTCAAGATGAAACGGGAGCGCGGCGAGTTCATAGGCGCGTTTGCCCCTTACGGCTACAAGAAAGACCCAAACGACAAAAACAGCTTGATTGTAGATGAAGAAGCAGCGGAGGTTGTCAAAAGCATTTACCATTGGTTTGTCAATGAGGGGTACAGTAAAATGGGGATTGCAAAGCGGCTTAACCAAATGGGAGAGCCGAACCCCGAAGCCTATAAGAAGAAAAAAGGCTTTAAGTATAACAACCCTAATTCCGACAAAAACGATGGTTTGTGGTCTGCCAGCACGATTGTAAGGATATTGCAAAATGAAGTTTATACGGGCGTAATGGTGCAAGGCCGTAATCGCGTAATAAGCTACAAAGTACACAAGCAGATCAACGTCCCCGAAGAAGAATGGTTTGTCGTCCCCAACACACACGAAGCGATTATTGACAGGGAAACATTCGAGAAAGCGCAAGCCCTACATAAGCGCGACACAAGGACAGCCCCCGGCAAACAGGAAGTCTATCTCATGTCCGGCTTTGTCCGTTGCGCGGATTGCAAAAAGGCCATGCGGCGCAAAACCGCCCGCGATATTGCCTACTACTCTTGCCGCAGCTACACCGATAAGAAGATTTGCAGCAAACATTCTATCCGGCAAGACAAGTTGGAAAACGCGGTATTGGCAGCGTTGCAAATGCAAATTGCCCTTGTAGATCGGCTTGCAGAAGAAATTGAACGGATTAACAACGCGCCTGTTATCAACCGGGAAAGCAAGAGATTATCCCATTCCTTGAAACAGGCAGAGAAGCAGCTAAAACAGTACAATGACGCTTCCGATAGCTTGTACCTTGATTGGAAAAGCGGTGAGATTACCAAAGAGGAATACCGCCGCTTGAAAGGCAAGATTGCAGAACAGATACAACAGCTTGAAGCGAACATCTCCTATCTGAAAGAGGAAATGCAGGTAATGGCTGATGGTATCGGAACCGACGACCCGTATCTAACCGCCTTTCTGAAATACAAAAACATTCAGAGCCTTAACCGCGGGATTATGGTTGAACTCGTAAAAGCGGTTTGGGTGCATGAGAACGGGGAAATAACGGTTGACTTCAATTTTGCCGACGAGTACCAGCGAATTATTGATTACATCGAGAATAACCACAACGTTATCCGAGTGATTGAGAACAAGGCAATCTAACGGCTTGCCTATTCAACACAAAGGAAAATCTAATGTTGTGCATAAATAAACGGCTCTACAGGACCAACCGGTCCCAGAGGCTGTCCGGGAGTTCCGGGTCCTATGGGTCCTCAGGGACCGCAGGGGGAACCGGGAATACAGGGATATACGGGAGCCACGGGCCCGGCTGGAGCAACGGGTCCAGCGGGAGTCATCGGTCCGACGGGAGCAACAGGAGCCACCGGTCCTGCAGGAGTAACAGGTCCGACGGGAGCAACGGGAGCGACAGGAGCAACAGGAGCCACGGGTCCAGCGGGAACGACGGGGGTAACAGGTCCGGCTGGTGCGATCGGAGCCACGGGTCCAGCAGGTCCAACAGGAGCAACAGGAGCCACCGGCCCTGCCGGAACAGTAACCCCGGCAGCTGCTGTTGGAAATGCAACAACGGTAGATGATATTGTGGAGGATTTTAATGCACTTCTTGCAAACCTTCGTGATGCAGGACTCCTGGAAAGATAGTGAAATGATAAACACACGTTACTGTGCGGCTGCGTATTTTATGCAGCCGCTGCATATTCTCCATAAAAATATTTCATTGTAGCTTTCCGATGAAAGGTGCTATAATATTCTTATGTAAGTATGAACATGGGGGATGAAATCGTGAAAAAAAACAAGTATGAGATCGATATGTGTAATGGGTCGATCATGGACAAGCTGATTTCGTTTTCACTGCCGCTGATGCTGTCCGGTATCCTGCAGCTGATGTTCAATGCAGTGGATATCGTGGTAGTGGGACGTTTCAGCGGAAGTGAGGCGCTGGCGGCAGTAGGCTCCACTACCGCACTGATCAATGTGTTTACCAACCTTTTTATCGGGATTTCTCTTGGTGCCAATGTGCTGGCAGCCAGATTTTATGCTGCCGGTAAGGATGAAGAAATGTCAGAAACAGTACATACATCGATCCTGCTGGCTCTGATCAGCGGGATCATCATGGCAGTTCTGGGAGTGATCTTTGCCAGAATCTGCCTGGAACTGATGGATACACCGGACGATGTGATCGATCTTTCTACTCTTTATATGCGTATTTATTTCCTGGGAATGCCGTTTTTTATGCTGTATAACTATGGTGCGGCGATCCTGCGTGCTGTGGGAGATACCAAGCGGCCGCTGGTCTTTCTGATCATTTCCGGCTGTGCCAATGCGCTTTTGAATCTGTTTTTCGTGATCGTGTGTCATTTAAGCGTGGCCGGTGTGGGAATCGGAACGGTGATCTCTCAGCTGATCTCCTGCATTCTTGTCCTTCGGTGTCTGTATCAGACAGAGGGAAGCTATCAGCTGCGTTTTTCAAAACTGTCCATAAAGGGAGAGTACCTGAAGCAGATCTTCCAGGTGGGACTGCCTGCCGGGATCCAGAGTACAGTGATCAATTTTTCCAATGTACTTCTTCAGTCTTCTGTAAACTCCTTTGGTTCCATTGCTATGGCAGGATATACAGCAGCCAATAATATTTTTGGATTTCTGTATGTGTCCGTGAATTCGGTTACCCAGGCCTGCATGAGCTTTACCAGTCAGAATTATGGTGTGCGAAAACCGAAACGTATGGACCGGGTGCTTGTTGACTGTATGATCCTGTCCTTTGTCGTATCCTTTGCCATGGGCTGTGGTGCATACTTTTTCGGTCCGCAGCTTCTGAAGATCTATACGGAAGACCCTAAGGTTATCCAATGCGGAATGGAGATTCTTGCCTATACCACAGTTACCTATTTCCTCTGCGGACAGATGGATCTGTTTCCGGGAGCACTGCGCGGAATGGGACGCTCCGGTGTCCCCATGATCCTGTCTATTATCGGAACGGTCGGCCTTCGAATTGTGTGGATTTTCGGAATTTTCCCGGCTCACAGATCACTGAAAGTACTGTTTATTTCTTATCCGGCATCCTGGATCCTTACGATCATCATGCAGGTGACCTGTTTCTGGTTTGTAAGGCGGAAAGTTCACAGGCAGCTTCTGGGAGAGACTGCAGAATAAAAACGAATACACAGAATATCAGAAAAAGCGGATAGAATTCCGCTTTTCTGTGTTTACGGGGAAAATAAAACAGGTCAACTCATGTCCATTTTGCAAACAGGAGACATTGGAGCTGGAAAATAAAGAATATGGAGGAAACATGGAATTATTAAAACCTGATTATTACGACGAATTTACCTGTATTGCAGACAAATGTACCATCAGCTGCTGCAGGGAATGGAAGATCAACATAGATGATGAAACCTACAGAAACTGGAAAACCATCCAGCCGCCGTCAGAGGTGCCCGGACACAGAAGCTGCCTGCAGGCCTATACCATGAAAAAGGACGGCAGCCGGATCATGAAGATGACGGAAGAGCACGACTGTCCTTTTCTTGCAAAGAACAGACTGTGCTATCTGGTAAGTGCTTATGGGGATTCGATGCTTTCAGAGACCTGCCAGATTTTTCCAAGGGAGATCCATGAATTTCAGGATCATAAGGAAGCGACCATGATGCCCTGTTGCCCGGCTGTCCTGGACATCTGGAAGGAGAAGAAAAGAATCGCTTTTCCGGAAACTCCAAAAGAAAAGGAACAGCCGCTTTTTCTTGTGCGCCGGAAGGTTATGGATCTTATAATGGATCCTGAAAAAACACCGGAGGAAATCCTTCTTGAAAGTTTTTATGTTCTGAAGGAACTTCACCGGAACATGCCGCTTACCACAGAGCTTGTGGAAGATTATTTTTCAGAGAAGACAATTCACCAGCTAGAAAGAGCTATCAGCGAGATAGACCTGCCTGTTCTGGATACTATGGACGAATGCAATGAACTTTTGCAGGATCTGGCTGTAAATTACTGGAAAGAAGGACTTTACCGGAAGTATCTGGAGCCGGTGACGGAGTTGGCGGAGGAATTATCGGAAGAGTATGAGGAAGAGGAAATGACGGAAGCCTGGGAGGATTTTTACCGGGAACTTCGTGCATATGAAAATCTTCTCCGAAGCTTTCTTACCAACGAAGTATATTCGGATCTTCTGACATCAGAAGGAGATCTGGAAGATGCCCTGGTTCATATGCAGTGGATCGGTATGGAATATGCCACCATTCGCCAGGCTGTTTTTCTCCGGTGGCAGAAAGAGGGACGGGGAGCACTTCCCTACGAAACACTCCGGGATTATATGGTGGTGATCTCCAGAATGACCGGATATGAGGAAGAAGATATCCGGGAATATCTTGAGAACAGTTTTGAAGAACTTCTGTGGGAGTGGGGATATTTTGCGCTGATCACAGGAAAATGACTTTATAACTTGAAGTTATATTAAGTATTAAAAATATACATTTTAATTATATGACGTTTTGTGTTAGAATATAGGACGAAAAGGGTAACAGAGGAATGTTAACCCGGAAATGGATAACAATCAGAAAGGAACTTGTTTTATGGATAAGGGAACAATTTTTAAATTTCATAATGACCTTGATACCGATCAGATCATTGCATCCCAGTATCTGCTTCTGCCGAATCTGGATGAAATGAAGGGCCACACATTTGAATCACTGGATCCGGATTTTTCCAAAAAGGTTAAACCGGGAGATTTTGTAGTTGGAGGAGAGAACTTCGGATGCGGATCCTCCAGAGAGCAGGCACCGGGTGTTCTTAAGGCACTTGGAGTAAAGGCAGTTATTGCGAAATCTTTTGCCCGTATTTTTTTCCGCAATGCCATTAATATCGGACTTCCGGCAATTGTCTGTAAGGATCTTCCGGATGCTGTGAAGACAGGAGATACCCTGGAGCTTCATATGTCCGAGGGAACTGCTGTTGCCAATGGTAAGACTTATTCCTGCACAAAACTGCCGGAATACATGCAGAATATACTGAATCAGGGCGGCCTTATCGCTTCTCTGAACCGTGAGGAGGAATAAGAGATGGGAATGACGATCGCAGAAAAAATCATCGCGGCAGCGGCTGGAGTGGACAGTGTAAAACCCGGAGATATCTATACAGTTTCACTGGATCATCTGATGAGTAATGACGGAACCACACATCTGACTGTTGATATGTACAACAATAAATTAAAAAATCCTCATATTGCAGATACAAAGAAGCTGGTATTTATCGTAGACCATAACGTACCGTCTGACAGCCCGAAAACAGCGGCATCCCAGAAAAAGATGAGAGATTTTGCAAGAGAAAATAATATTGATTTCTGGGAAGGAAAGGGTGTCTGCCACCAGATCATGATCGAAAATTATGTCCGTCCGGGACAGTTGATCTTCGGTGCTGACAGCCATACCTGTTCCTACGGAGCACTTGGTGCTTTCGGTACCGGTGTAGGATGTACAGATTTCCTTTACGGAATGGTAACCGGAACTTCCTGGGTCATGGTTCCGGAAACCGTAAAATTTAACCTGACAGGGAAGCTTCCTGAGGGCGTTTACGCAAGAGATCTGATCCTTACCATTATCGGCGAGATCGGGGCAAACGGCTGCAACTATCAGGCAATGGAGTTTACCGGTGAGGGCGCCAGAACATTAAGCATCAGCGACCGTATGGCACTTTGCAACATGGCTGTTGAGGCTGGTGCGAAGACAGGTATCTTTGAGGCTGATGATAAAGCTTTGGAATATCTGAAAGAGCATGGACGTGAGCCAAAAGCGGTATATCACAGCGATCCGGATGCCGTTTACGCAAGAGAGTATACCTTTGATCTTTCAAAAGTCCGTCCGGTTGTAGCGAAGCCAGACTTTGTTGACAATGTGGTTCCGGCTGAGGAAACCTGCGGCATCAAGATCAACGAAGCGTTCCTTGGCTCCTGCAATAACGGCCGTATTGAAGACCTCCGTGTAGGCGCAGAGGTGATCAAAGGCAAAAAAGTTGCAGAAGGCGTTCGTTTCCTGGTCGTTCCTGCAAGCCAGACCATCTACCGCCAGGCATTAAAAGAAGGCCTGATTGATATCTTCATGGAAGCAGGCGCTATTGTGATGAACCCGAACTGCAGTGTATGCTGGGGAAGCTGCCAGGGTGTGATCGGTGAGAACGAGGTTCTTATCAGCACCGGAACACGTAACTTCAAGGGACGTGCCGGACATCCGAGCTCCAAGGTTTATCTGGGATCTGCGGCAACGGTTACCGCATCTGCCATTGCAGGTGAGATCGCAACTGCAGACAGAGTATAAAAACCTCAGAAAAGATATTCAGGAATAAACAGGAGAATATACATATGGAAGCATTTACAGGAAAAGTGTGGGTACTGGGCGATGATATTGACACCGATATCATCATTCCGACCGAGTATCTGGCGCTGAAAACCATTGACGATATGAAACAGTACGGATTCAGTCCCCTTCGCCCGGAGCTGGCAGGACAGATCCAGAAAGGTGACATTATTGTAGCAGGAAAGAACTTCGGCTGCGGTTCCTCCAGAGAGCAGGCACCGGAGATCATTAAAGCACTGGGCGTACAGTGTGTTATTGCGAAATCTTTTGCACGGATCTTTTTCCGCAACTCCATCAACAACGGCCTTCTTCTTATCGAACAGCCGGATCTTCACGACAATGTGAAAGAGGGAGATGAAGTTACAGTTGTGATGAACGAGCATGTAGACCATAACGGAAAACAGTACCCGATTGCTTCTCTTCCGGAGAATCTGATGGATATTATTCAGGCTGGCGGACTTGTAAAAGCCATGCGCAAACTGAACGGTCTGGACTAAGACGGAAAGGAGAGAAATAATGGGTGAGACGATCATTGAGAAAATTATCAGACATAACACAGGCAAAGCAGTAAAGCCTGGCGATATCGTGACGGTCAATGTGGACAGAGTGATGATCCATGATATCTTTATTCCGTTTGTAGCGGAAAAATTTGAGGAG
This sequence comes from Blautia sp. BCRC 81119, assembly GCF_003184505.1. Taxonomy (NCBI): domain Bacteria; kingdom Bacillati; phylum Bacillota; class Clostridia; order Lachnospirales; family Lachnospiraceae; genus Blautia; species Blautia sp. BCRC 81119. The sequence continues at coordinate 10,674 of NZ_QJHD01000002.1, forward strand.
ATGGGCTTTCAGAAGCTGTGGGATCCGGACAAGGTTGTTCTGATCTATGACCATCTTGTACCGGCAAGTCAGCAGGATGATACCAGACATTTCCATGTGGGAGATGCTTTTGCAGCTAAATATGGCATGAAAAACGTACACAGAAGTGACGGTATCTGTCATCAGCTTATGACTGAGGCAGGTTATGTTAAACCCGGTAATATTGTATTTGGCACAGACAGCCATACCACGACTTATGGATGTGTCGGTGCGTTTTCTTCCGGCATCGGTTACACAGAGATGGCCAGCATCCTGGGAACAGGAACCATGTGGATCAAGGTTCCGGAAACCATAAAGGTTGTGATCGATGGAGAACTTCCGGAGAATGTCATGTCCAAGGATATCATCCTCCGCCTGATCGGTGACCTTCGTGCAGATGGAGCTACTTACCGTGCTCTGGAATTTTGCGGAAGCACCATTGAAAATATGTCTGTGGCAAGCCGTATGACTATGGCGAATATGGCAATTGAGGCCGGTGCGAAATGTGCACTTTTCACACCGGATGAGAAGACAGCTGCTTACTGCAACGTAGAGCTTGATGATTATCAGAAGAGTCTTGTGGGAGATGAGGATGCTGTCTACATGAAGACCATAAGTTATAAAGCAGAGGATTTTGTGCCGGTAATGGCATGTCCGTCTCAGGTGGACAAGATCCGTGATGTCAGTGAGCTTCAGGGTGAGACCATCGACCAGGTATTCATCGGTTCCTGTACCAACGGACGTCTGGAGGATCTTATGGCGGCAGCAGAGGTGCTGAAGGGCAAAAAGGTTGCAGACTTTGTAAAGCTGGTCGTGACTCCTGCCAGCCGCAAAATTTACCGTCAGGCTATTGAGCTTGGCATTCTGGATACTCTTGCGGAAGCAGGGGCTATCATTACACATCCGGGCTGCGGACTTTGCTGCGGAAGGACCGGCGGAATCCTGACAGACGGTGAAAAGGTCGTGGCAACCAACAATCGTAATTTCCTGGGACGTATGGGAACTTCCAAGGTTCAGATCTATCTGGCATCTCCGAAAACAGCAGCAGCCTGTGCCGTTGCAGGCAAGATCGTAATGCCGGAATAAGAAGCAGAAGATCCTGAGAGAAATACTGTTGCCAGAAACAGATAAAGAAACGTATGAGAAAGACAGATTTTCGCAGAGGCGTCAGTCTGTCTTTTTTTACCGGATCAGAAGGATCCGGGATAAGTCATTTTTACAGAAAATGGGATTTATTGTATTATAATAACAGCCAGTGTGACAACATAACATATATTACATAAGACTCGAGGGATAAGGGTATGGAGAAAAGATCAACCATCAGTAAAAAGACACTGAAGATCATACTTGGAATCTGCATTGGCGTAACGATCCTGGCAGTGGCAGGGTTATTTGTCTATACATACTTGGCAGATCACAATACGCTGGGACGGAAGATTTCCATATGGGGAGTGGATGTTTCCGGACTGGATGCAAAGCAGGCAGAAGAAAAGATCACTGCGGAATTTGCAGATCGTCCGGTATCCTTTCAGGAAAATGATCAGGAAGTTTACAGTACAACTTTGAAAGAGCTGGGCTACAGTCTCAATGAAGAAGCCCTTCTGAGTAAGCTTACAGAAATTCAGAAACAGCGGGAAGAGAGCCGGAAGCTTTTTCCAAAGGAAGAAAATATAGAACCGGAATGTCAGATCGAGGAAGATGAGGAGCAGGAAAAGCAGGCTCTTGATCTTTCAAATTTCGGTACGGAAGAAAGAAAAGCTTCTGTTGATGCAGCCATTCAGTACGATAAGGAGAAAAAAGAATTCACCCTTGTGAAACAGGTACAGGGGACGGAGATCGATCCGGATAAGCTGGAGACTACCGTGGACACAAATCTGAACGCAGCATTTGATACGGCTATGCTTGGGGATACCATCACAGTACCGATCAACAAGCATGTGTATGTAAGCCCGACGGTCACTGTAACAGAGGATATGAAAAATAAGATTACAGATCTGAACAGCCAGCTGAAGAAATACCGCAGCAGTACAGTAACTTATACATTCGGAAGTGAAATGGCTGTTCTGGATTCCGATACGATCACATCCTGGCTGAAGGCTGAGGGGGAGACGCTGACTTTAGATGAAGAAGCCATTAAAGCCTACATCAGTGAGCTCGCCAACAAATACAATACCATTTATGTTCCCCGCATCTTTCATACATCTGCGGGAACGGATGTGACTATTGAGGGAAATGAGTACGGATACCGGATCGATCAGGACGGAGAGTATGCTCAGCTTCTGGAAGACCTGAAAAGTGGTACTGCTGTAACAAGAGAGCCTGTTTACAGCAAAAAAGGATACCAGAGAAACGGAACAGACGATCTGGCAGGCAGTTACATAGAGGTCAGTCTGGATGCACAGCATTTGTGGCTGTATAAGGACGGATGCCTTGTGACGGAAACAGATATTGTCAGCGGTAAGCCGGTGAAGGGGCGTGAAACATATCGTGGTGCATGGCCGATCGCCTACAAGGCGAGTCCCTTTAACCTTACCAGCAATGAATATGGTTACGATGTAAAGGTTAATTACTGGATGCCTTTTGTCTACGGACAGGGACTTCATGATGCGTCCTGGCAGTCATCCTTTGGCGGGAACCGTTATAAAACTAACGGAAGCCACGGCTGCATCAATCTGCCTAAGGATCAGGCAGCACTGATTTATAACACTATTGATGCAGGTTATCCGATTATTATTTACTGATATGAGCAAAAAAGCCTCGGAGAGATCCGGAGCTTTTTTTATGTCTGAAAATGAAAATTATTATGGAAGCAGGATAGTAAATGATAAGGTTTTTCAAAAGTACGTTAAAAAAAACACAAAAAATATTGAAAAAGTCTTGTCGAAACAGAAATAACGTGATATGATGATTTCGGAAATCGAGCTAATACACTTCTTAATTGCGGAGGAAGAGTGTTTTTCTCTTTTATTTGGGTGCAAATTGATAAAAAAACTCAAATAAGTGTTAGTTGAGATTTCATTTTTTTATTCATGTATCGTTAAAAAAAAGACAATATATGAACAAGAATATCTACTATAAACGTCAGATTTTAGACTAAGAAAGGATAATGAAAGGTATGAAGTACAGTTATTATCCGGGTTGCACCCTGAGAACAAAGGCCAAAGATCTGGATGAGTATGCCAGAGCCAGTGCCACAGCCCTTGGGTTTGAGCTTGAGGAGATCGAGGACTGGCAGTGTTGTGGTGGTGTTTATCCGCTTGGCACAGACGAGATCGCCACAAAGCTTTCTTCCGTCCGTGCGTTAAACCAGGCAAAAGAAAAAGGCCAGGATCTGGTGACGATCTGTTCAGCCTGTCATCATGTGATCAAGCGTGTCAATGATGATATGAAAAATGTGGAAGATATCCGGACCAGAGCCAACAATTATATGCAGTTGGAAGCTCCCTATGAAGGAGAGACAACCGTTCTCCATTATCTGGAGGTTCTCCGGGACAGAGTCGGTTTTGATAAACTGAAAGAAAAAGTAGTAAATCCTTTTACCGGAAAGAAGATCGGAGCCTATTACGGATGTCTGCTTCTGAGACCTGGAAAGATCATGGCATTTGATGATCCGGAAAATCCAAGGATCATGGAGGATTTTATCCGTGCCCTTGGCGCTGAGCCTGTGATCTATCCTTACAGAAATGAATGCTGTGGAGGATATATATCCCTGAAAGAAAAAGAAATGTCACAGAATATGTGTGAAAAGATTGAAGAAAGCGCAGCAGGCTTTGGCGCAGATATGCTGATCACTGCCTGTCCGCTCTGCAAATACAATCTGAATAAAAATTCCGGAAATAAAATGCCGGTTTACTATTTTACAGAGCTTCTGGCAGAAGCCCTTGGCGTCAAAGAGGAGGTGGCAAAATGAGAGATAACCATTCTGCTGCGGAAAAAATAAAGGAGATCAGCGGGACCAATCCTCTGAAATGTATGAAGTGTGGCAAATGCTCTGCTACCTGCCCATCCTTTGACGAGATGGATATCAAGCCTCATCAGTTTGTGTCCTACGTGATCAATGAAAATATCGAAGCACTTGTAAATTCAGCATCCCTGTGGAAATGTCTTTCCTGTTTTGCCTGTGTGGAGCGCTGTCCGCGAGACGTAAAACCCGGAAAGATCATTGACGGGGCAAGACAGCTGGTTGTTCGGGAAAAAGGCGGAGACTATCTTTCACCAAATGAAATTCCGGAGCTTCTTGATCCGGAGCTTCCTCAGCAGCTGCTTGTAAGTGCGTTCAGAAGATACAGGAGGTGAGAAAGTGCAGAGAATCGGTGTATTTGTCTGTCATTGCGGAAGTAATATTGCCGCTACGGTAGACGTGAAAAAGGTTGTGGAGATCATTGCAAAAGAGCCAGGAGTTGTCCATGCAGAAGATTATCAGTATATGTGTTCTGAAGCAGGACAGTCCAGGATCCAGGAAGCCATCCGTGAAAAAAATCTCACAGGAGTGGTTGTCTGTTCCTGTTCTCCGCGTATGCATGAGGCAACTTTCCGTAAAGCAGCGGAAAAGGCCGGCCTGAATCCATATATGGTGGAGATCGCAAATATCCGTGAGCACTGTTCCTGGATCCACAAGGATATGCAGGAGGCTACGGAGAAGGCCGTGATCCTTGCAAGAGCAGCAGTAGCAAAAGTCAATTTAAATGCTCCTCTTCAGCCGGGAGAAAGCCAGGTTACAAAGAGAGCCCTGATCATCGGAGGCGGTATCGCCGGAATCCAGACGGCTCTTGATATTGCCGATGCAGGCTATGAAGTTGATATTGTGGAAAAAACACCAAGTATCGGCGGAAGAATGTCACAGCTTGACAAAACCTTCCCTACTCTGGATTGCTCCGCATGTATCCTTACTCCAAAAATGGTAGAGGCTGCAGCTCACGAAAAGATCAATATCTATACATACAGTGAAGTAGAAAAAGTTGCAGGTTTTGTAGGAGATTTTACTGTTGATATCCGCAAAAAAGCGCGAAGTGTCAACATGGACAAATGTACAGGCTGTGGAGTCTGCCAGGAAAAATGTCCTTCCAAAAAGATTCCAAATGAGTTCAACAGAGGGCTGAACAACCGGTCAGCTATTTATACTCCGTTTGCACAGGCGATTCCAAATGTTCCTGTGATCGACAGAGAGCATTGCCTGAAATTTAAGACAGGCAAATGTGGTGTCTGCTCCAAAGTATGTCAGGCAGGAGCCATTGATTACGACCAGCAGGATGAGATCGTAACACAGAAATACGGAGCAATCGTGGTGGCAACCGGATTTGATACCATCAAGCTTGACAAATATGATGAATACGCATACAGCCAGAGCAAGGATGTGATCACATCTCTGGAGCTGGAGCGTATCATGAATGCTGCAGGACCTACAAAAGGACATCTTGAGCGTCTTTCCGATGGAAAAGCACCGAAGGAGATCGTATTTATCCAGTGTGTTGGAAGCCGTTGCTCCGATGACCGTGGAAAGCCATACTGTTCCAAGATCTGCTGTATGTACACAGCTAAGCATGCCATGCTGATCCGTGATAAATATCCGGATACCAATGTGACGGTATTTTATATTGATGTCCGTACACCTGGTAAAAACTTCGATGAGTTTTACAGAAGAGCAGTTGAGCAGTATAACGTAAACTACATCAAAGGTCAGGTAGGAAAAGTAATTCCGCAGCCGGATGGAACACTTCTTGTTCAGGGCTCGGATCTTCTTGATAATAAGCAGATCTTCAAGAAAGCAGATATGGTAGTTCTTGCAACAGCCATTGAGCCAAATCCGGATGTACGTAAGATCGCTACCATGCTTACTGCAAGTATTGACACCAACAATTTCCTTACAGAAGCTCATGCAAAGCTTCGTCCTGTAGAATCACCGACAGCAGGAATTTTCCTTTCCGGTGTATGCCAGGGACCAAAGGATATCCCGGAGACAGTTGCCCAGGCAGGAGCTGCGGCTGTTAAGGCCATAGGACTTCTTGCAAAGGACAAGCTGACAACCAATCCATGTACGGCAAAATCCGACGAGCTTCTCTGTAACGGATGCTCTACCTGTGCAAATGTATGTCCTTACGGAGCGATTTCCTATGAGGAGAAACAGGTCAACGATCACGGTATCCGTGAGACAAGAAGAGTTGCGGTTGTCAATACAGCACTTTGCCAGGGCTGCGGTGCCTGCACAGTAGCCTGCCCGTCAGGAGCCATGGACCTTCAGGGCTTCTCCAACAGACAGATTATCGCGGAGGTGGATGCAATATGTCGATAGAAACAAAGGAAGAATTCAGACCAAAGATCGTGGCATTCTGCTGTAACTGGTGTAGCTACGCCGGAGCAGACCTTGCCGGAAGCAGCCGTTTAAGCTATCCGGCGGATGTAAAGATCATCCGTGTTCCATGTTCCTGCCGTGTCAATCCCATGTTCATCCTCCGTGCCTTTGAAAAAGGAGCCGATGGTGTGATCATGTGCGGATGCCATCCGGGAGACTGCCATTACAGTACCGGAAACTATTATGCAAGAAGACGTATGACACTTCTGTTTTCAATGCTGGATTATATTGGGGTGGAAAACGGAAGAACACGTGTGGAATGGGTATCTGCCGCAGAAGGCGTGAAATTTTCACAGACTATGAATGAGTTTGTTGAGAAGATCCATTCACTTGGTAAAAACGTGAGATTGGAGGATATAAGATGCAGGAGCTGATAAAACGTGCAAAAGAACTGCTTGCAGATGGCACGGTAGTCCGGGTTCTTGGGTGGAAAGCCGGAGATCTTGCCTTTAATCCGGAACCAGCCTATTTTGAAACACCGGAATCTCTGGAGGATTTTGTCTATGATGGATTCTGCGGTGCCAATTTAAGCAAATATATGATCGAAGCTTCCAAGCTGGAAGGAAAAACCATGGTCTGTCTGAAGCCCTGCGATACATATAGCTTTAACCAGCTTTTGAAAGAGCATCGTGTAGACAGAGAAAAAGCCTATATCGTAGGTGTTGGCTGTAAAGGAAAGCTGGATATTGAAAAGATCCGCAAAATGGGGATCAAGGGTATCCGGGGAATTTCCGGAACAGAGATTACCGGAGATGCAGAGACATTGACTGTGGATACTGTTTACGGAGAAAAAACCTGTGCATACAAAGATGCCATGCTGGAACGCTGCCATGTATGTAAAGGAAAAGAGCATAAAATTTACGATGAACTGATTGGTGAGTCAAAGGAGACAAAGGACGCTGACCGTTTCGCAGAAGTTGAGCGGATCGAGGCAATGAGTCCGGAAGAAAAATTTGCATTCTGGCAGAGCGAGCTGAGTAAATGTATCCGCTGTAATGCCTGCCGTAATGTATGTCCGGCCTGCAGCTGCCGCAAATGCGTTTTTGACAGCAACAAGTTCGACAGCGCCCAGAAGGCAAATGTGGATTCCTTTGAGGAAAAGATGTTCCATGTGATCCGTGCCTTCCATGTAGCCGGAAGATGTACGGACTGTGGCGAGTGCAGCAGAGTCTGCCCGCAGGGAATTCCCCTTCATCTGTTTAACCGTAAGTTTATCAAGGATATTGATAAATTTTACGGTGAGTACCAGGCAGGCGAGGATGCGGAGTCAAAGGGTTCGCTTACCAGCTTTACCTTTGAGGATGTAGAGCCAGGGATCGTGGCAGAAAGGGGATAATGTATGTATAAGATCGCAGTAGAAAATCTGCCGGCATTATTCCGGAAAATTGCCGCAGACCAGGAATTATATTTACCGGTAAAGGTAAGTGAACAGGTGAACTTCAAGGCATGGAGCGAGGATGCAGAAGTTTCCCTTGAAACACTGAAAACCGTGAAATCACCGAAGGATGCTTTCTTTCCGCAGAGTGAAAATCTCTATACCTGTAAAAAGGACGGAAAAAATATCAGCATTGAGCCTCAGGCGCTGAAAGACCAGAATTTTGTTGTATTCGGAATGAGAGCCTGTGATGTACAGGGCGTGAAGGTCCTCGACAAGGTGTTTCTTGGGGATCCGGTGGATACTTTTTACCAGGCAAGAAGAGAACATGGAACTATCGTAGCTCTTGCCTGTCATGAACCGGAGGAAAGCTGCTTCTGTAAAGTATTTGGCATTGATGCCGCAGATCCGGAAGCAGATGTTGCAGCCTGGATCATCGAGGGAGAACTTTTCTGGAAGCCTCTCACAGAAAAAGGAAATGCTCTGACAGAAGCTGTGAAGGAGCTTTTGGCAGACGCTGATGAGACAAAGGTAGAAGGGGAAAAGAAGGCGATCCGTGACATTATCGAGCTTCTTCCATATACACATCTTTCACTGGAAGGATGGGCGCAGGAAGAATACATGGACCGTTTCAATTCTCCTGTATGGGAGAAACTGTACAAGCCTTGTCTTGCCTGCGGAACCTGTACCTTCGTATGTCCGACCTGTCAGTGCTATGACATTAAGGATTACGACACAGGGCACGGTGTTCACCGTTACCGCTGCTGGGATTCCTGCATGTACTCTGATTTTACCATGATGGCTCACGGAAACAACCGTACCAGCCAGATGCAGAGATTCCGTCAGAGATTTATGCATAAGCTTGTTTATTATCCGTTAAATAATGACGGCATGTTCTCCTGTGTTGGCTGCGGCCGCTGCGTGGAGAAATGTCCGGAATCTTTAAATATCGTAAAAGTCATCAAGGCCTTTGAAAAACAGGGAGGTGAAAAGAATGAGTGAATGTACCTGTCATAAAAATTATACACTGGATACGCTGATCCCCAAGGTTGGCGTGATCACAGATATCCGTCAGGAGACACCGGATGTAAAAACCTTCCGTGTGGAAGCTCCGGAGGGTGGAAAGCTTTTCGAGCATATGCCAGGACAGTGTGCCATGGTCTGTGCACCAGGAGTCAGTGAAGGTATGTTTTCCATTACTTCTTCTCCGACTGTAAAGGATTATCAGGAATTCAGCATCAAAAAATGCGGATCCCTTACCGATTATCTCCACAGCCTTCAGGTTGGAGATGAGATCGCAGTCCGCGGACCATACGGAAATCATTTTCCGGTGGAAGATAAGTTAAAGGGAAAAAATCTCCTGTTTATCGCAGGTGGAATCGGTCTGGCACCTCTTCGTTCTGTGATCAATTATGTGCTGGATAACCGTGAGGATTACGGAACAGTAGATATTCTCTATGGTTCCCGTTCCGCAGATGATCTGGTGCAGCTTAAGGAAATCCAGGAAGTATGGATGAAAACAGAAGGTGTAAATGTATATCTTACCATTGACCGCGAGCAGGAAGGCTGGGACGGTCATGTAGGATTTGTTCCGAATTATCTGAAGGAGATTGGTTTTGATACCAATAAGACCGCTCTGGTCTGCGGCCCGCCGATCATGATCAAATTCGTTCTGGCAGGACTGGAAGAGCTGGGCTTCTCCAGAGATCAGGTATATACCACACTGGAGCTTCGTATGAAATGCGGTGTCGGAAAATGCGGCCGCTGCAACATCGGAGACAAATACGTCTGCAAAGACGGCCCGGTATTCCGATGTGATGAGGTGGATGAATTACCTAATGAGTACTAAGTTATAGATTGCACCTTAAGAAACTTTCAAATATATGCGCTGGTTATAGCCAGTACACAGCCATGTGGAACAGCCATCTCGCTAAGATGCCCATTTTAGGAGCGGTTTTAGCGGCGCTGAAATCCAGTACTTACGAAGACTTAGGAGTGAAGGCTCTCCTGAACTCCTTAGTCGCAGTTAGTACTTAGTTCAGCAGAGCGTTGCGACGGGCACGTGTGAGATGGCTGTTCCACATGGCGTACGATTTGGATAAAAGAAAGGACACCAACATGGAAAATAATATGGTAAACGTATATTTTTTCGGTAAAAAATACAGCGTTCCCGGTGATCTGACCATTATGACAGCTATGGAATATGCCGGTTATACATTAAAAAGAGGATGCGGCTGCAGACACGGATTCTGCGGCGCCTGCGCGACCATCTACAGGATCAAGGGACAGAATGAGCTGAAAACCTGTCTCGCCTGTCAGACACAGGTGCAGGAAGGAATGTATGTGGCAAGTATCCCGTTCTTCCCTACAGACAAGAGACTTTATAATATAGAAGATCTTAAGCCGAACCAGCAGGTAATGATGGAGCTTTATCCGGAGATCTACAGCTGCATCGGATGCAATGCCTGCACAAAGGCCTGTACACAGGACTTAAATGTCATGCAGTATATTGCATATGCGCAGAGAGGTGAGCTTGAAAAATGTGCAGAGGAATCCTTTGACTGTGTAAGCTGCGGCTGCTGTTCCGTAAGATGTCCGGCAGGAATTTCCCATCCGATGGTAGGCCTTCTGGCAAGACGTCTCACCGGAAAATATATTGCGCCGAAAAGCGAGCATCTGGAGAAACGTGTGGAAGAGATCCACGAGGGCAAATTTGACGGTATGATCGAGAAGATCATGCAGAAGCCGATCACAGAGATGCAGGAACTTTACAACAGCAGAGAAATCGAGAAGTAGGAGGGCGTAAAACATGTATGCACCATATCCAGAAAATATGATGGAATCCATCAAAAAGGTAGAGGCTACAAGAGCGGAGCGTATGGCAACAGAGCCAAGACGTCTGAGTGCAGATGAGAAAGATGCTCTTCTCAAAAAATTCCATCCGGATTATAACCCGGATGCATTTGCAGAGATTAAGGTAGGACCGAACAAGGGACAGAAAGCACCACTGGAACTGACAAAAATGCTCCATTCAGAAAGCCGTCTGCTCAACGAAAAAATCGATCTTACAAAAATCGATTATGATGTAGATGTACTGATCATCGGCGGTGGCGGAGCAGGCTCTTCCTGTGCCATCGAGGCCCACAACGCAGGTGCCAACGTTATGATCGTTACAAAGCTCCGTATCGGTGATGCCAACACCATGATGGCAGAAGGCGGGATCCAGGCAGCAGATAAAGAAAATGATTCCCCGGTACAGCATTATCTGGACTGCTTTGGAGGCGGACATTTTGCCGCAAAACCGGAGCTTGTAAAAAGACTGGTAATGGAAGCACCGGATGCGATCAAATGGCTCAACGACCTTGGTGTTGAGTTTGATAAAGCAGAAGACGGAACCATGGTCACTACACATGGCGGCGGTACCTCCAGAAAGAGAATGCATGCTGCAAAGGATTATTCCGGATCAGAGATCATGCGTACTATCCGTGATGAGGTCTTAAATCTTAAGATCCCGGTAGTGGAATTTACATCCGCTGTAGAACTTCTGAAGGATGAAAAAGGTCAGACTGCCGGTGCAGTCCTTCTCAACATGGAAACCGGAGACTATTCCGTTGCAAGAGCAAAAACAGTTGTAATTGCAACCGGTGGTGCAGGAAGAATGCATTATCAGGGATTCCCGACCTCCAATCACTACGGAGCAACTGCTGACGGACTCGTGCTTGGATACAGAGCAGGCGCTTCCCTTCTTTACCAGGATTCTATCCAGTATCATCCAACAGGTGCGATCTATCCGTCACAGATCCTTGGTGCCCTGGTAACAGAGAAGGTTCGTTCCGTTGGTGCACAGCTTGTAAATGCAAACGGAGAAGCTTATATCCATCCGCTGGAAACCCGTGACGTAAATGCTTCCGGTGTTATCCGTGAGTGTGAGGAAGGCCGTGGCGTGGAAGTTCCAGGTGGACGAAAAGGTGTATGGCTGGATACTCCGATGATCGAGATCCTGGGCGGTGAGGGAACTATCGAAAAGAGGATCCCTGCCATGTTCCGTATGTACATGAATTACGGCATTGATATGAGAAAAGTCCCGATCGTGATCTACCCGACCCTTCATTATCAGAACGGCGGACTTGAGATCAACGGAGACGGCTTTACAAAAGAAATCCCGAACCTTTTGGTTGCAGGAGAGGCAGCAGGCGGAATCCACGGAAGAAACCGACTGATGGGCAACTCTCTTCTTGATGTAATTGTATTCGGACGAAATGCAGGTAAAAAAGCAGCTGCCAAATGCAAAGAGGTAGAGCTTGGCACTATGAATCTGGATCATATCAGAAAATATGAAGAGGAACTGAAAAATGCAGGAGTTGATACAGGAGACGTATCTCCTATGCTTCTGCCGAAATATGCCCGCCACGAACGTTAACAATATGTTATGATAATAAAAACATATGAGATAAGCGAAAGGAGTCTATTATGAGAGAAATCGAAGTAAACAGACTTACAGAGATTATCGAAAAACTCTGTATCGAAGCCAATGAACATCTCCCGGAAGATGTGAAGGATGCTATCAAAACCTGCCGTGCCTGCGAGGACGGCGAGATCGCAAAAGGTGTCCTTGATAACATTATCGAGAATTTTGATATCGCGGACAGTGAGAATGTTCCGATCTGTCAGGATACCGGAATGGCATGCGTATTCCTTGAAATTGGTCAGGATGTCCACTTTACAGGCGGAGATTTAAATGATGCCATTAATGAAGGTGTACGCCGCGGATACGATAAAGGTTACCTGAGAAAATCCGTTGTCAAGGATCCGGTACGCCGTGGAAACACAGGTGACAATACACCGGCTATGATCTATACAGAGATCGTTCCTGGAGATCAGGTGAAAGTAACTGTAGGACCAAAAGGCTTCGGAAGCGAGAATATGAGCCAGATCCGTATGTTCAAGCCATCTGCAGGCCTTCAGGGAATCAAGGATTTCATTCTTGAGGTTGTAGAAACTGCAGGTCCGAACCCATGTCCTCCTATGGTAGTTGGTGTTGGTATCGGAGGAACTTTTGACAAATGTGCACTTCTTGCAAAGAAAGCGCTGATGCGTCCTCTGAATACAGAGAACCCGGATCCTTACTATGCAGATCTTGAGAAAGAGATGCTGGAGAAGATCAACAAGCTTGGTATCGGACCTCAGGGCTTTGGCGGAAAGACCACAGCTATCGGTCTGAACATTGAGACTATGCCTACTCATATCGCAGGTATGCCATGTGCAGTTAATATCAACTGCCATGTAACACGTCATAAAACGGAGGTGCTTTAATATGGAAAGAAGAAAGATCACACTGCCTCTGACAAGAGAGCTGGCAAGAACTCTCCATGCAGGCGACCAGGTTTTACTGACAGGAACCATCTATACGTCCCGTGATGCAGGTCACAAGAGAATGTGCGAGGCCCTTGCAAAAGGAGAAAAGATTCCTTTTGACCCTACAGATGCTACCATTTACTATGTAGGTCCGACTCCGGCAAAACCAGGCGAAGTCATCGGCTCCGCAGGCCCTACAACCAGCGGCCGTATGGATGCCTATGCACCGACCATGATGTCCGTAGGCGCCAGAGGAATGATCGGAAAAGGTGCCCGCCTTCCGGAAGTCGTAGATGCAATGAAAAAATATGACGGCGTATATTTCGGAGCCATCGGCGGTGCAGGTGCACTTCTTGCAAAATGCATCAAAAAAGCAGAGCTTATCGCTTACGAAGACCTCGGAGCAGAAGCACTCCGCAAGCTTTATGTGGAAGACATGCCGCTTGTAGTCATCATTGACAGCGAGGGAAATAACCTCTACGAAGAGGGACGTGCAGAGTACCTGAAAGACCACGCAGAATAATCTTTTGCCCCAAAATGTGATATTGTGATATATTTCAAAAAGGAATAAAAAGGATAAAAGTCCGACAGTAAATGCTGAAGATCCGTGCAGAAGCATTTATTGTTGGGCTTTTTAATTTTATCATTTCACTTTCAATTTAATCATTCTTGCGAAAATGATCAAATTAAAGTTGACAATGATAAGATTGATTTATATACTTGAAGTAAATAAAATCCAAAAAGAGTGATAAAGAAGGTGATGAAAAATATATGAGACAGTTTGATTATCGGGAAAAGTGGAAAAATCTGTTGACTCCTGAAATTGTATCTTACCTGACACAGATACATGAATTTAAAGGAGAACAAACTCTTTTTATTGAGGCCAAAGCAGATACTCTTACACAATTAGTTGAAATCGCCAAGATTCAAAGTACGGAAAGTTCCAATAAAATAGAAGGTATTTATACATCAGACATTAGATTGCGGGAATTGGTAAAAGACAAAACAAGGCCAAGAACAAGAAATGAACAGGAGATTGCCGGATACAGAGATGTATTGAATACAATTCATGAAAGCCATGACCATATCCCACCAAAGTCTGCGATTATTTTACAGCTTCACAGAGATTTGTATAAATTTGAAAGTTACAATATTGGAGGGAAATATAAAACTGCAGATAATGTCATTGAGGAAGAAGATTCTCAGGGAATAAAAAAAATACGGTTTAAACCAGTACCGGCATGGGAAACACCGGAAGCAATGGAAGAACTATGCAGAGCATTTGAAGAGGCAATGGCAACAGGAGAAATAGATCCGCTTCTTTTGATTCCAATGTTTATTCTGGATTTCCTATGCATACATCCGTTTAATGACGGCAATGGAAGAATGAGCCGTTTACTTACACTGTTACTTTTGTACAGATCCGGCTATATTGTGGGAAAATATATCAGTATCGAGAGAATGATAGAAAATTCAAAGGAATTATACTATGAATGTTTAAGGGAAAGTTCTGAGAACTGGTATGAGAATAAGAATGATTATGTACCATTTGTAAAATATATGCTTGGCGTTATCGTAGGAGCATACAGAGAGTTTTCTTCAAGAATAAAATTGCTGATAACGCAGAATATATCAAAACCGGAGCGAATAGAAGAGATTATAAAAAACACTCTGGGAACAATTACAAAAAAGGAAATCGCAGAAAAGTGTCCGGATATTAGTGTGGTAACGATACAGAGAACACTGGCAGAATTACTGACAGCAGAAAAAATTTTAAAAATCGGCGGCGGAAGGTATACGAAATATACCTGGAATAATGAGTAATAGATGGGAGATAAAAAATGATCACTGGTGAATTAAAAAACAAAATAGATGGTTTATGGGATATATTTGCGGCAGGAGGACTTGTCAATCCACTGGAAGTAATCGAACAGATTACATACCTGATGTTTATTCATGATCTGGATGATTCCGATAATATGCGTGCAAGAGAAAGTGCAATGCTTGGCTTGCCATTTCAGAGTATTTTTTCCGGAGAAGTAAAAATAGGTGAGAGAACAATTGACGGAAGTCAGCTGAAATGGTCCGTATTCCATGATTTTCCGGCAGACAGAATGTATATGATCATGCAGGAATGGGTATTTCCGTTTATAAAAAATCTTCATAATGATAAAAACAGTGCATATTCCAAATATATGGACGATGCGATATTTAAGCTTCCGACACCACTCCTTTTATCCAAAGTGGTGGATTCTCTGGATGAAATTTACAAACTTATGAATGAAATCCAGACAGCAGATGTCAGAGGAGATGTATATGAATATCTTCTTTCAAAAATAGCTCAGTCCGGACGGAATGGACAGTTCCGTACACCAAGACATATTATCCGGATGATGGTTGAGATGATGGATCCGTCCAGTGATGAGATTATCTGTGATCCGTCATGTGGAACCTCCGGATTTCTGGTTGCAGCAGGAGAATATCTGAAAGAAAAAAGAAAAGAAGAAATTTTTTATGATAAGCAGAAAAAAAATCATTACATGAATCATATGTTCCATGGATACGATATGGACCGCACCATGCTTCGTATTGGAGCTATGAATATGATGACTCACGGAATAGAAAATCCTTATATTGAGTATCGGGATAGCTTATCTGATCAGAATGCAGATAAAGATCAGTATTCTCTTGTGCTGGCAAACCCTCCTTTTAAAGGAAGCCTGGATGCAGAATCTGTTTCAGGAGATCTTCTTAAAGTTTGCAAGACAAAGAAAACAGAACTTTTATTTCTGGCTTTGTTCCTGAGGATTATGAAAATTGGAGGAAGATGCGCCTGTATTGTACCAGATGGTGTACTTTTCGGATCATCACGGGCACATAAATCCATCCGAAAAGAAATCGTTGAGAATCAGAGACTGGAAGCTGTAATATCCATGCCTTCCGGTGTATTTAAACCCTATGCAGGAGTATCCACAGCGATCCTCATTTTTACAAAAACAGAACACGGTGGAACAGATCAGGTATGGTTCTACGATATGAATGCAGACGGATTCAGTCTGGACGATAAACGTACTCCGGTCACAGAGAATGACATTCCGGATATTATAGAGCGTTTCAAAAACCTTGATAAAGAAGCAGAACGGAAACGAACAGACCAGTCATTTATGGTACCGAAAAAAGATATTGTAGAGAATGATTATGATCTCAGCATCAATAAATACAAAGAAATCGAATACACTCCGGTGGAATATCCGCCAACATCAGAAATCATGGCCAATATCCGGGAGCTGGAGATGGAAATTGGAAAAGAAATGGATGAACTGGAACGGTTGTTGGGATTATAGAAGAAAGGATAGCAGATTCGAAAATTCGGGTTTGTGTGGAATGATGTAGATGGAATATACTAAATTAAAATATATAAATCAATATAAGAGTAAAAGTATCAATCCAGCCAAAACACCTGATACTATTTTTGAAATGTATAGTGTTCCTATTTATGCAACAGGACATCCTGAGTATTTGCGCGGAGATGAAATTGCATCGAATAAAGCAATAGTTCGGAAAAATGATATTTTGCTGTGTAAGATTAATCCAAGAATTAACAGAGTTTGGGTGGTTTCTGATGAGTCAGGTAAACAAAATATTGCTTCATCAGAATGGATAGTGATAAGAAATAGTGAATACAATCCTGAGTTTTTAGCGTGGTATTTTAGAACACCAAAATTTCAAAAATTTATGACAAGTGAGATAACTGGTATAGGAGGATCTTTAACAAGAGCGCAGCCTAAATGTGTAGCGGAGTATCCGGTTCCTGTTTTAAATAGAAAAAAGCAAGATGAAATTGTTAATATCCTTGACAAATGTAAGTTTGTGATTGACTCTCGAAAAAGAGAATTGCTTGAATTGGATAACATCATTAAAGCCCGATTTGTCGAGATGTTTGGAAGTATTCATGAAAGTACAGGATATCCATATTTAGCTTTAAAAGATTTATCAGATGTTATCAGTGGAGGTACTCCAAGTAGAGGAAAGGCTGAATTTTGGAATAATGGGACAATTCCGTGGGTAAAAACGACTGAATTGAAAAATAATGTAATCACTGATGTAGATGAGTACATTACAGAAGAAGGCTTAGTTAATTCTTCTGCAAAACTAGTTCCTGCTGGTACAATTTTAGTTGCAATGTATGGTCAAGGAAAAACGAGGGGCATGACTGCATATTTGGATATTGAAGCTTCTACGAATCAAGCATGTGCGTGTATTTTGCCTTCGGATAAAATTGACTCAATGTTTATGTGGAAATATTTTGAACTGTCATATGACAAGTTAAGAAGTTTGGCACAAGGTGCTGGACAACCTAATCTTAATGGAAATATGATAAAAAATTTTAAGGTATTAGTTCCGCCAATAGAGATGCAAAAATCATATGTTAATTTTGTTAATCAAGTCGATAAATCAAAAGTTAAAGTGCAAAAAGCACTGGATGAAACACAAAAATTATTCGACAGTCTCATGCAACAGTATTTCGGATAAAAAGGAGAAACTGAATGGCGATAATGACGGTGTATCATGGTGGATATCAGGCTGTAGAGAAACCGGAAATTCGAAAAGACCGTAATATAAAAGATTTTGGAACAGGTTTTTACTGTACAATTATAAAAGAACAGGCTCAAAGATGGGCCAGGAGATATGATACGAAGGTTGTATCTGTTTATGATGTTCGTTTAAAATCGAATCTGAAAATAAAAGAATTCAAAGATATGACAGAAGAATGGTTGGATTTTATAATTGCATGTCGGAGTGGGAAAGACCATGAATATGATATTGTAATCGGCGCAATGGCAGACGATCAGATTTATAATTTTGTTTCTGATTACATGGACGGTACGATTACCAGAGAACAGTTCTGGGTTCTGGCAAAGTTCAAGTATCCAACTCATCAGATAGCATTTTGTTCCAAAGAATCATTGAAATGCCTGAAGTATAGAGATTGTGAGGTGCTATAAATGGCAGGAGAAGGACGTGAAAGCAAAAAAGATAACGATTTATTTTACACATGCAGCCTGATCGATTACATTGCCAGGAAAACAAAGAATACACGGGCAGATGTTGTAAATAAACTTGGAAAGCAGAGAGTTGATAAAATCTATGACCTGGCAGATATTTACCATTGTGACAACATTGACAGAGTCAGTGAGGATTTTATTGAAGAAGCAGGAATACAAGAAGGAAATTTTAACAATGTTGGTGATTGTAAATACAGCATTCCATCACATTGGGACATTGGAAAAGTATATAAGCGGCTGATAAAAATGGTTGCTGCAGATGAAAATATTGGAATCGTAGATGCTTTAATAAAAGTATACAATTCCTTTATCAGTGCAAAGATTGATGACTACAACAGCAGTGTATATTACGAAAATCCGTCATATATATTTGAATCGTATCGGGAAAATAGAATGCTATAAATGAAATAGTCGAAAGACATTGGTATATCTTGAAAGGATAATCTCATGAAAAAAGAATTGGTAATATTTGAGACGTTAGATAAAGAGATATCATTATCTGTAGAGATTCTTAAAAATACGGTATGGCTTACACAGAATCAAATGGCAGAATTATTTAAAACGACAAAGCAGAATATTAGTTTGCATGCTAATAATTGTTTTAAAGAGGGTGAACTTGATAAAAAATCAGTTGTCAAGGAATCCTTGACAACTGCGGCAGATGGAAAAAATTACAAAACAAAGCTATATAATTTGGATGTGATAATTTCGATTGGATATAGGGTAAAATCTAAAAGAGGTGTTGAATTTCGGCAGTGGGCTAATGAAATCCTTAAACAATATATACTAAAAGGTTATGTAGTAAACAAAAAACGTTTACAAGCTCTTGAAAAAACGGTTGATATTCAGACAAAAATGTTGGCAAATGCATTGGATGTAGAAGAGGCCGATATACTTAAAGCAGTAAATGAATATACGGATGCATTGCTTCTTTTAGACCAATATGATCATCAAGCTTTAAAAAAGCCTTCAGGAAAAATGCCAACATATCGTATTACATATGATGAGTGTGTTACGATGGTTAATAATATGAGAGATTCGTTTAATACAGATGTTTTTGGAGTAGAAAAAGAAGCTGGTAAGGTTAAAGGGATAATTGCAGCTATATACCAGAGTGCATTTGGATATGATGCATATCCTTCATTGGAGGAAAAAGCAGCATATTTGTTGTACTTTATGATTAAAGACCATCCATATGCAGATGGTTGCAAACGAATAGCAGCTTCGCTATTTTTGGAATTTCTTGACAGAAATAATGCATTGTTTGTTAATGGAGAAAAGAAAATCAGCGATGGTGCATTAGTAGCAATTACTTTAATGATTGCCGAATCAAGACCTGAAGAGAAAGATGTAATGGTTACACTTGTGATGAATTTGTTGAAATAATTGTTTTGGATAAATATAAAAAAATGAAGGCTAAGCAAAAAGGAATGATATAAAGGGGGCCGATTTGTGGATACGAAAATATACACAGATGAACAGAAGTTATCAATTATGTATGAAGGGGATAAAGCTAGAGATGCTACAGACAAGATTAGAGGATTTTTATTTCAAGATCTTATTACAATTATGTGTCTCCTTCAAAAAAATGTAAAATATGTTTGCTCAGAATACATCGAGGATGTGGATGTGTTTTTTGAGGACAATACATTTGAATTTATTCAAGTGAAGTATTATCCAAAAACAAGCCCATATATGAAAGAAATTTTAACGGATCTTTATTATCAATATCTTAGACTTGAGATGCTTCAAAGTACTTTAAAGGTAAGTCCGAAACTTTATATTCATGGAAAATCAAAAGTTAAGAAACTAGAGATTACGGATATGAAAACTTATATTGGACTTGAAAATAATCTTCATAAGTCAGCGAGTTACCTAAATGTTGCAGAATCAGTTAATTTGTTAAGAACAGATATTTATTCAACAAATAAGAAGTCTGAACAAAAAGAAAAGCTTTTTAGAAAGATGGCTTCAGAAAAATCTCTGGAAGGTTTTGTCTCAAAGTTTAATATTGTTCAACAAGAGGATATTAATTGCTATAAGCAGAAATTGATGGAAAAATTAGCTGAAGAATATAAAAATCCAGATGAGGATGGGGACGAGGAAAAATGGCAATTAATTTTACTTGGTCTTGCAATTTCGTACATACAACGACGCTATGTGTTAGAAAATCCGAATTTTGAACAGCTACGAGTGGACAAAAAAGAATTTGAACAGTATATGAAAGAGTCTGCTAATCTGAATACAGAACAAACGATTGCAAATTATTTACTGGGGCTTGTTTGCGAAAAATATGGAGAAATCATAAATAATAATGAAATGTCTGTTTTGCAGATGAGTATGTTGGATTTGATATATCAGAATACCTTACAATGGATAAGTGAAATTGGCAAAACTATAGAGGGACAATATCAGTTGCTAAATACATTAAGTACGCGTGAAGCAAGTAAAATTTCAGGATATAGAAAAAAATCTATAAATAGTAGATTAAGGAATATAGCAGAGTGTAATTTGACGTTTTTAAAATTTTTAAGTTATTTCTGGAAGATTATGCTGAATATTTGTCAGGAAAAAGTACACAACGAAAATGATATTTCTACTTATAAGGAGTTATTTGACCCATTATGTTACATAGATTCTTCAGTGAAACACTATATTTGTCTGAATTTTCCTGAAGATAAATATGTAGATCGGTGTGTGATTCTTCCTCCAGCGGCAGGAGAATTTAAAAGTACAAAGCGAAATATTGTAAATCGTATGGTAAATGTATCACCAAGGCCTGAAAAATGGTTTTTTCAAAATAGTAATATTATGCAGGGAAAAAATTATTACGACTATAGCACAGCAGACGTAAGTGAGAATCCTACGATAGCTGATTTGGGTGAAGATAGCTTTTATATTGAATGTATGGAGTGCATTGGGATTGATGAAGATGAATGGGGTAAAAAGGAAGAGTGTGGTAAATGTATTTTTTTGGAAAACTGTATTAAAGAGGAAAGATAGTTATGATTTTACAGGAAGAGTTTAGGAAAAACGGCTATACAGATATTCTTAAGGGAGATGTAGCTTCTGAATATGGAATTAATATGGAAGATATTTTTGATTTAGATGAGAAACCGGAAGAGTTATTAGGTATTTTTATTAGTGAACAGAAAGATGATTTGTTTTTTCTTCTGGATGGAGATTCGATGGAAATTAATTCATTATGTGATGGTTGGGATAATCGAATTCGTGTGTTTGCAATTATTAATAAAAAAGCAAGTGCAATTCAGAAGCTGAGGTATAATATTGTACAGTTGATTGTTTATTCTGGAGATACACCTGATAAAAACAGAGAAGGAAATTTATCAATATCAAGAAAAATTATTATTAAAGGCGATATGACAGATAGGAATCAAATTATAATTGGTGATGATGAGGTGATTGAATTACCATTTCATATGATTTCGTCAGCTTCATTTGCACCGGATGAAAAAAAGATGGAGCGATTAGAACAATTACTTCCGGAGAATGAGAAACTTTTGACATTAATGAAAAGAAAGAATATAAAAGTACAAAAAAAAGAAAGAGAAGGAATATGGAACAAGTCTTTTGAAGTACAAGATTATGAGCTGATTAAGGAGTGGCTGAAAAATGATAATACACAAGATTAAAATGATAAATTTTAGATGTTTTCAAAATAAAACAATTGATTTTGAGAATAAATCGGTTGTGCTTCTTTCAGCTGCAAATGGAATTGGAAAAACAACAACTATTGATGCAATTGAATGGTGTTTGACAGGTAACATTGGAAGACTAAAAACTACTTTTGATACCAGAAGTACTAATGAAGCTGATCGTAGGATGAATACAGATGGCATTTTGAAGAATAGAAATGCTAAATCAAAGGAAAATATTATAGTATCTCTTTGGTTATATGATGGAGAAAAAGAAAGAATTCTTTGTAGAAGGCAGAAAAAGGATGAATTAAATTCAGAATTTTCTAAAGTTACGCTTGATGAAAATGAGGAAATGGCGAAAATATTTATACGTGAATATGTGGGAAATAGTTTTTATAATTTTCATTTTTGTGATGTCCAAAAGTCATTCAATGTACAAAATAAAAAGAGAAAGGAACTGAAAGACTTTTTTGGTGAATTTATTACAAATTATGATGAACAGAAACAAATTGCAGAGAATTTGGATATTTTTGCTGAGGATGTAGAACGTTATATTGAAGATAAAACAAAACAGAAAGTGTCACAAGACTTAATTAAGAATCAAGAAGAGGAGTTCGCGAAAACTTGTGAAGAAGCAAAAAAGATTCCATATCCTGCGACGATATTTTATCCGAATGAAAAAATAGAAATTGTTGAATTGAATAAAGCTGAATTGACGGAACAAAAAAAAGAGGTGGAAAATTGTGGATATTTGATAGTAGAAGAAAGACTGTTTAAACTTATAAAAAATGAGACTTTAAAGAATCAGCAAAGAGTTATCAAAGAAATTGTTTCTTACTGGGAGACGAAGAGTGTGTCTATTCAACGTGCGGTAAAAGCGGGGCTATGGAAGAGTATAGAGACGATTACAAATTTAGAAGAAAAACTTAAAAAATTGAAGACTTTGTCTCTTTCTAAAGACTCGATTCTTCAGGACGGAGAATATATACTTGCATTAGAAAGTGCTGGTTTTACGAAGGTTGATTTTGACGCGGATAAACAGAAAATTAATGAAAAACAGAAAAAAGTGAAAGCTCTTTCTGATGAGATTGATTTACTTTCTAAGAATAATAAGATGTTAAAATTGTTATCTTCTCTTTTAGCGAATAAACAAGTGGTAATAGAGCATAGAAATAATATTTTTAAGGAAAAAGGTTCTGTTCGATGTCCTATTTGTGGTTCTGAGTTATTTGCGACTATGGATGAGGAGATGATTCTTAAGGAAGCGGATACTTATATTGAAGAAAATGGAAAAACTGTAAGTATAAAAGAAGCAGATAAGATTACGTTACAGAATGAAATTGAAATTCTTTATCAGAATGTCATTAATCGGGCAAAACTTGTAGTGGAGAATGAGGAGAAAACATTAGAACTTAAAAGTAGTAATCTGAAAATTCTGAAAGATGAAATTCAGCCATATTTTTCTGAAGTCAAAGAATTGCAAAAAACTCGAAAAGAGATCAACGCAGAAAATTTGACTGCTGAAATGGCGAAAGAATTATTGGCTGGTGTAGAAGAGCAACTTTTAGGGGAATGTAAAGAGCAGGAAATTAAAGAGGGATATCAACAGATTTTAACAGTTCTAGGTTATAAATTTGAAAATGAGACGGTGCAGCAGACATATGAAAAGGTGAAAAATATTATAAAAAAATCATATGTAGTTTCAAGTTTTTCTTACGATATATTTGTGTCAAAACTTAATGCCATAGATAGTATTCTTGCAAATAAAACATTATCTGATCTGAGGAAGAAAATAGAAGAAAATACAGAGAAAAACAAGATTCTTGATACAGAGATAGAAGAGCTTCAGGAACTAAAAGATATTGCATCTCAAAGAGCGAAAGATATCCGAGATGCTGTGGAGAAACTTTCGCAAGATGAATACAAAAGGGTAGGACCTGCTCTTGGTAAATTTTATAATAAGTTAGCGAGATTTAATTCTAATGAGGGAATTAATATTATTCCGGAAAAAGAAGGAATTTCGTTAGTTGATAATAACGGTAAAAATATCGTTAATATTTTGAGTAATGGTCAAATTAGTGTATTCATGTTGGCCCATTTTTTTGCTAGTATCAATGTAAGAAATGATCGCGAAAAGATGAAAATATATTTTATTGATGATTTAACTGCATGTATGGACGATGTAAATATGTTAGCATTTATGGATTTGCTTAAATATCAAATGTCATCGAAAGCGACTATGGAACAGTTGTTTTTTGCTACCTGCGATAATCGTATTAGCAATTTGTTGAAATATAAATTAGATGGACGAGGCATTGAATTTTGTGAACTTTTAGAATCGGATTTTGAGTAATGGTAAGTAAAAGAGGGAGGTTTCATAATGGTAACAAACTTTGATTACTTAAAAAATGAATCAAAATTCTCTGCATTTGCAAATGTTGCCATATCTGCGGAGAAGATCATATTGGCAGATCCGGATGCGAGTATTCTTAACAGCCGGCGGGCTATGGAATTTGCTGTAAAATGGTTGTATTCTGTGGAAAACAGTTTGCAGATTCCGTACCAGGATAATCTTCATACTCTGATGAATACAGAAGAATTCAGACAGTTAGTGGGACCAGATCTTTGGAAACGGATGGATTATATCCGCAGATGTGGAAACAGTGTGGCACATAGCAATAAAAAAACTGGCAGAGATGCAGCGATGCTCTGCCTTGAAAATCTGTCAATTTTTTTAGATTACGTTGCATATTGTTATGGAGAACAGTATCAGGAGCATCCATTTGACAAGTCGATTATTGATGACAGAATTGAGAAGGCAAAGGCATCCAAGGAAACAGCCAGAACAACAAAGGAAACACTTCTGAAAGAACAGGAAAAAACTGCCCAGCAGGAACTGGATCTACAAAAACTAATGGCAGAAAATACTTTTCTCAGGGAAGAACTGTCCGCACGTCACGAGAAACAGCAGCAGACATATGTTCCGAAACCTCTGGATCTGTCCGAATATGAAACCAGAAAACTTTACATAGATTCCATGCTTATTGATGCAGGGTGGACCCAGGGAAAAGACTGGTTAAATGAGATGACTGTGACAGGAATGCCGAATAAATCAGGGATTGGACGTATTGATTATGTTCTTTATGATGATACGAGTAAACCTCTGGCAATTATTGAAGCAAAACGTACCTGTAAAGACGTTGCCGAGGGCAGGCAGCAAGCGAAACTTTACGCAGATCTGCTGGAACAGGAATACAAACGGCGTCCGGTAATTTTCCTTACCAATGGTTTTGAAACCCGGATCATAGACGGACAATATCCGGAAAGAAAATGTTCGGTTATTTATTCCAAACGGGATCTGGAGAAATGGTTTAATCTTTTGAGTATGCGGACAAGCCTGCAGGATATTTCTGTAGATAAAAAAATTGCAGGACGCTATTATCAGGAAGCCGCGATAAAAGCAGTATGCCAGAGTTTTGATGAAAAGAATCGGAGAAAAGCACTGCTGGTTATGGCCACAGGTTCCGGAAAAACCAGAACAGTAATGGCTTTGTGCAAGGTACTGGTTGATGCGGGCTGGGTAAAGAATATCCTTTTTCTGGCGGACAGAAATTCACTGGTAACGCAGGCGAAAAGAAATTTTGTAAACTGGATGCAGGATTTTTCCTGTACAAATCTGGTTGAAGAAAAGAATAATTATATGTCACGATGTGTTTTCTCCACATATCAGACCATGATAAATTGTATTGATGTGATAAATGATAAAGAAGGAAAAGTTTTTACCTGTGGTCATTTTGATCTGATCATTTGTGATGAAGCGCACAGATCTATTTATAATAAGTATAAAGATATTTTTACATATTTTGATGCACTGCTTGTAGGACTTACTGCAACACCGAAAGATGAGATTGACAAAAATACATATGAAGTATTTGAACTGGCAAACGGAGATCCTACTTATGGATATGATCTGGCGCAGGCGGTTAAGGATGGATATCTGGTTGATTATCTGTCAGTAGAATCCAGGGTAAAATTTATTGATCAGGGAATTGTATATGATGAACTTTCAGAAGCAGATAAAGAAATCTATGAAAATACTTTTGAAGACGAAAATGGAAAGCTTCCGGAAGTGATAAATTCGGCTGCATTGAATACCTGGATTTTTAACGAAGATACAATTAAAAAAGTTCTTCATGTCCTGATGAGAGATGGAATTAAAATTGAATATGGACAGAAGATTGGAAAAACAATTATTTTTGCGAAAAATCATGATCATGCAGAAAAAATCCTTGAGATTTTTAATAAGGAATATCCGCATTTAAAGAATTATGCCATGGTGATCGATAACAGAATGAAATATGCACAGAGTGCAATTGATGAGTTTTCAGATCCGAAAAAACTACCGCAGATCGCAATTTCTGTAGATATGTTAGATACCGGAATTGATGTATCTGAAGTTCTTAATCTTGTATTCTTTAAGAAAGTCATGAGTAAAGCAAAATTCTGGCAGATGATCGGACGAGGAACAAGACTATGCCCGGGATTGCTGGATGGGGAAGATAAGAAAAAGTTTTACATTTTTGATTTCTGTGGGAATTTTGAGTTTTTCCGAATGAATAAGGGAAAAGCAAGTGCAAATCTGATGGCGTTGCAAAGTGCGGTTTTTAATCTTCAGTTTGAGATTTCGTACAAGCTTCAGGATATTAAATATCAGACAGATAAATTAACTGCGTACAGGACTGCGCTTGTAAAGCACATGACTGAAAAAGTAAAAGAGCTCCCAAGAGATAGTTTTACAGTTCGCCAACATTTGAAATATGTAGAATTATATTCAGAAGAGTCGAACTATCAGATGCTTACTTATGAAGATACTTTACTTGTAAGGGAAGAAGTTGCACCCTTGATTTTGCCTGAAAGTGATGAAGTAACAGCAGTACGTTTTGATGCACTTATGTATGGAATAGAACTTGCATCTCTGGTTGGAAAGAAATATACAAGTGCACGAAAAGATCTTTTAAAAAAGGTTTCCGGAATTGCCGGTGTGGCAAATATACCGGAGATTCAGGCACAAGCAGGGCTGATCGATCAGATTTTGCATACAGATTATATGGAAAATGCAGGAATCAATGAATTTGAAAATATCAGGGAAAATCTGAGAGATCTTATGAAGTATATTCCGGATAAGAGCAGGAATAAATATATGACCAATTTTACAGACGAAATTCTTTCAACGGAATGGAAAGAAGCAGAATTGGAAAACGATGATCTGAAAAACTATAAGGCACGGGTAGAATATTATGTCCGGCAGCATCAGGATGACCATGTGATATCAAAGTTGAAAAAGAATCAGCCACTTACAGAAAAAGATGTAGATGAACTGGAAAAAATTCTCTGGAGCGAGCTTGGTACAAAAGAGGATTATGAAGCAGAATTTGGCAGAAAGCCATTGGGAGAATTTATCAGAGAAATGGTAGGTCTTGATATGAATGCAGCCAAGGAAGCTTTTTCAAAGTATCTTGAGGATGTAAGTCTGGACAGCAGGCAGATTTATTTTGTAAATCAGATCATTGAGTATATTGTTCATAATGGGATGATGAAGGATCTTTCTGTTTTATTGGAATCTCCGTTTACAGATCGTGGGAGCATTTCAGAAATCTTTACAGATATGAGTGTTTGGCTTGGAATAAAAAAAGTCATTGATACGATCAACGGAAATGCAGCAGCATAAACTCCACCTCTGTAAAGTAGAAAAATTTTACCCGGATTTACAATAAATTTAACCATAAATCCGGTTGACAAAACCCGGCCGGGAACGTTATAATGGCCGGGTTGATAGAATATTTTAAGAAAAAAGGCAGGTGAACAGAATGGACAGTTGTGATTCTCATGGGCGAAGTTGTAGCTCTCAGAGTGAAAGATGGAAAGAACAGAGAAGGATGAGACTGTTCCATTCTGTTTTAAGTATACAGAATATCTGTGAGAATAGTATATCTGTATATCGGAAGGATATGTATGACAGGGCGGAACAGCGTCATCAGGACCTGTACGGTATTATTCCATTGTAATTGCAGCAGGATTATAATAGATATTTTTTTCATTCTTCTCATTCTGAGAATCTTACAGTAAAGCGATCATGTATAAATTCATTTCGCTTTATACTCAAATCCCAAGGAAACACAATCAAAAATCAGACAGCACATAGACATGCTTTAACATGTCTGTTTTTGGTGTGCGTATTTTGTGCGATACTATGTGAGGAGGATGAGAAAATGACAAAAAGAAATCAGGATTTTTCAAAAGATATTCTGAGTCTGATCCGAAGCAGTGTTTCTCCGGCAGTTTTAAGTGAAAGGCTGCAGGATTTCCACGAAAACGATCTGGCGGAAGTATTAAGAGAATTAAGCACTGCGGAGCGCAGCAGACTATACCGTATCCTGGAAAGCAGTATGCTGGCAGATGTTTTTGAGTATCTGGAGGAAGAAGAAACTGTAAAATATCTGGAGGAGATGGATGTTAAAAAAGCGGCAGCCATTCTTTCCAAAATGGAAACCGATGCCCTGGCAGATGTTTTAAAGCAGATCGATAAAGAAAAACGCAAGCTTCTGATCCAGCTTCTGGATGAACAGGTGCGGAAAGATATCGAAATGATCCGCTCCTTTGATGAGGATGAGATCGGAAGCAGAATGACAACGAACTGCATTGTGATCCGTGAAAACCTGACCGTAAAGCAGGCCATGAGTGAGCTGGTTTCTCAGGCGGCAGATAATGATAATATTTCTACGATCTTTGCAGTGACGGACAGAGGGGAGTTTTATGGAGCCCTGGATCTGAAGGATCTGATCACAGCAAGACAGGACCACCCTATGGAAGAGCTGATCGTAACTTCCTATCCATATGTGTATGGTACTGAGCAGATCGACGACTGTATGGAACGACTGAAGGATTATTCCGAAGATTCCATTCCTGTGCTGGACGATGACAATCGTTTCCTTGGAGTGATCACATCCGCAGGGATCATCGATCTGGTAGATGATGAGATGGGAGAGGATTATGCAAAGCTGGCCGGTCTGACTGCAGAGGAAGATCTGAAAGAACCTCTTTTTGAAAGCATGAAAAAAAGAATGCCCTGGCTGATCGTTCTTCTGGGCCTTGGTATGCTGGTATCTTCTGTTGTGGGAATATTTGAAAAAGTAGTTACCTGTCTGCCGATCATCATGTGCTTCCAGTCTCTGATCCTGGATATGGCAGGAAATGTTGGAACCCAGTCCCTGGCTGTAACCATCCGTGTACTGATGGATGAGACGCTGACGGGCAGACAGAAAGCAGAGCTTGTGCTGAAGGAAATGCGGATCGGTCTTTGCAACGGTGGTCTGCTCGGTATTCTGTCTTTTGTACTGATCGGATTGTATATTTTCTTATTTAAAGGAAAAACACTCGTATTTGCCTATGCGGTATCCGGCTGTATCGGATTATCCCTGCTGGTGGCCATGCTGGTATCCAGTGCAGTGGGAACCTGCATACCGCTGTTTTTCAAAAAGGTTGGTGTGGATCCGGCAGTGGCCTCAGGTCCTCTGATCACTACGGTAAATGACCTTGTAGCTGTGATAACATACTATGGAATGAGCTGGATATTCCTGATCGAGATGTTCCACCTGGCTGGCTGAGAGTAAAATGCAGCTATGCTCATAAAAAGAGACAGATATCAGAAATCTGTCGAATAACAGAAAAGTTACCAATAAAAAAAATTCCGGATCGAAAGATTCGGGATTTTTCTTTACATACGAACAGAAAGCTACTATAATAAAAAATACGCTTTGCCCGTTTAAAACGTTGCAGAAATAAATACAAACAACGGGCAGAAAAAGAGAACAAAACGATCACATGGGGTGATTGGGGAAAGGAAACAGTAACATGATAGTAACAATGATCGAAAAGGTCTATTCATTTCTGTGGGGAGATCTGATAAGGATCCCGCTTCCGGGAGGAAGTACGCTGGGAATCTCACTTCTGATCCTGCTTCTGATTCCGACTGGTATTTATTTTACCATCCGGACAAAGCTTCTGCCGATCCGTCTTTTTCCGGATATGGTGCGAGCCCTGTCAGAAAAGAAAAGTGACAAAAAAAATCTTTCAGCATTTCAGACGCTGATCGTATCTACAGCTACCCGTGTGGGAATGGGAAACCTGGTCGGTGTGGTAGCTGCAATCTCAGCAGGAGGTGCAGGAGCGGTATTCTGGATGTGGATCACGGCGCTGATCGGTTCCTCCACTGCTTTTATCGAAGCGACCCTGGCACAGCTCTATAAAGAAAAGGATCCTCTTTATGGTGGCTACAGGGGCGGTCCTGCATACTATATCCATCGCTACTGGGAAGAAAAACAGGGCAGAAAACGAAAAAAGGTTCTGCTTTCCGTTCTGTTTGCCATTTCCGGCCTGATCTGCTGGTGTGGGATCAGTCAGGTTATCAGCAATTCCGTCACGGCGTCTTTCAAAAATGCTTTTGATATTCCGCCGCTGTATACTACCATCGTGCTGGTAGTGATCGCAGCTGTGATCGTGCTTCGGAAGAATGCAACGGTTAAAGTTCTGGATATTCTGGTGCCGGTGATGGCAGTGCTTTATTTTGTGATCACACTGTTTATTATATTTACAAATCTCGGAAGTATGCCAGGAGTATTTAAACGGATTTTTGAAGAAGCTTTCGGATTTCGTCAGGCTGCTGCCGGCGGATTTGGCGTCGTGCTGATGAACGGAGTAAAAAGAGGTCTTTTTTCCAATGAAGCGGGAAGCGGCTCCGCTCCCTGTGCAGCAGCGGCAGCAGAATGTGACAGTCCGGTAAAAGCCGGATTTGTCCAGGCCCTGGGTGTATTTGTGGATACGATCGTGATCTGCAGCTGTACAGCCATGATCATGCTTCTGGCACCGGAAAATCTGGTACAGGGACTTTCCGGAATGGAACTTCTTCAGACTGCCATGCATTATCATATGGGACAGTTTGGAGTGATCTTTATTGCTGCAACACTGTTTATGTTCAGCTTTTCCACATTCCTGGGAATCCTGTTTTATGCAAGAGGCAATGTGTCCTATCTTTTCGGTGATAACTGGGGCTCACAGACAGGATATAAGGTGCTGGCACTGGTGATGCTGTTTATCGGTGGGATCGCGGCTTACACATTTGTATGGGATCTGGGAGATGTAGGAATTGGCCTGATGACGATCTTTAATATTTTCATGCTGTATCCTCTTGGGGAAAAAGCACTGAAAGAGCTGAAAATCTATGAATCGGAAAAGAAGAAAAAATAAAACTGTTTACAGACCTTGAGAGCATATGATAATATCAGGGTAAAGCGCTAAAAGAATAAAGAGTTCTGACAGCCGGAAGAAGTCAGACTCTGTGAAATATCAACGGTAAGTTGGATCAAGAGGAGGATATGAAAGATGTATATTACATGTCTGGACGTAGAAGGTGTACTGGTACCGGAGATCTGGATCGCATTTGCAGAGGCAAGCGGAATCCCAGAGCTTAAGAGAACAACCCGTGATGAGCCGGATTATGATAAACTGATGAACTGGAGACTTGGAATTTTGAAGGAGCATGGTCTGGGACTGAAAGAGATCCAGGAGACTATTGCAAAGATCGATCCCCTTCCGGGAGCAAAAGAATTTCTGGATGAGCTGAGATCTTTTTCCCAGGTGATACTGATCAGTGATACCTTTACACAGTTTGCAACTCCACTGATGGAGAAGCTTGGACGACCGACACTTTTCTGTAATTCCCTGGAAGTAGCAGAGAATGGAGAGATCACAGGCTTTAAGATGCGCTGTGAGAAATCCAAGCTGACAACTGTGAAGGCACTGCAGTCCATGGGATTTGAGACTATCGCAAGCGGGGATTCCTACAATGATCTCGGAATGATCCAGGCAAGCAAAGCAGGCTTCCTTTTCCGCAGTACAGAGCAGATCCGTGCAGATCATCCGGAAATTCCTGCTTACGAAGAATACGATGAACTTCTTGCAGCGATCAGAGAAGCGATGAAATGAAGAGGGGAAAACCGGAATGGTCAACGAAAGAATTGTGATCGAAGAGAAAACAAAGGATTATAATGAGGCATGGATAGAAACTTATTTCTGGCAGGAGTCGGAAGAACTCTATCCGGGACAGAAGCGTCCGGTCATAGTGATCTGTCCGGGTGGAGCCTATTGCATGACTTCAGACAGAGAAGCAGAAGCCATTGCTGTCCGGTTTATGGGAATGGGCTATCACGCCGTGGTACTTCGTTACAGTGTGGCACCTGCCAGATATCCGGTGGCTCTCCGTCAGCTGGCAAAAACAGTAGCTCTTCTCAGAGAGAACAGCGATAAGTGGCATATTGAAAAAAATAAGATCATTGTATCCGGCTTTTCGGCAGGAGGCCATCTGGCAGCTTCTCTGGGAGTATTCTGGAATACTGAGGAGCTTGCCGGGATCACGGGAATGGAAAACGAGCGGATTCGTCCCAATGGCATGATCCTGAATTATCCGGTGATCACTTCAGGGAAAGCTGGCCATGAAGAAAGCTTTCGAAATCTTCTGGGAGATCGTTATGAGGAGCTGAAAGATCGGATGTCTCTGGAATTTCAGGTTACGGAAGATACACCCAGAAGCTTTATCTGGCATACCTTTGAGGATCAGACGGTGCTGCTGGATAATACACTTCTCTTTGTTCAGGCACTCTATAAAAAGGGCATTCCAGTGGAGTATCACGTTTTTCCGCAGGGTCCCCATGGAATCGGCTTGGCAAATGAGCTGACTGCCAACGAAAACGGCAGAGGGATCGCAAGAGCCTGTGAACCATGGAGTGAGCTTGCAGGAAAATGGCTGAACCGTGAATTCCCATGGTGGAATGGGGCAAAGATCGAAAGATAATACGAGACTGCTATGTCGGATAAAATATCCTTTTTACCGGGAAACCGGTAGAGAGGGTATTTTTTATAATTGTGATGACTGCTGTATTTGTCGGCTGTTTTGTCTGGCCTGTCTGATGAAAAAAGCTTTGCTATAGATCAGTATTCACATTTCAGAAAGAAAGGAATTTTGATAATTATGGATAAAAATCAGATTTTTATTACCAGTGGCACGGAATATAAAAGAATGACAAAGGAGCTTCTGGAAAAAGCGGATCTTCAGTCCCATATCGGGGACAGAAAGAAAAAGATCGGGATCAAGCCGAATCTGGTTTCTCCTTCAGAGGCTTCCTGGGGTGCAACGACTCATCCGGAAGTGGTTGCAGGAATTATCGAGTATCTGAAGGAGCATGGCTTCCGGGATATGGTGATGCTGGAGGGATCCTGGGTAGGAGATAAGACAGGGGAGGCTTTTGAGACCTGTGGCTTTGACAGGCTTGAGGAAGAGTATCAGGTGCCGTTCTGGGATATGCAGAAGGATAAAGGTGTTTCTGTGGACTGTGGCGGCATGGAGCTGAATGTCTGTGAGCGGGTAAAGGAGCTTGATTTTCTGATCAATGTGCCGGTTCTGAAAGGCCATTGTCAGACAAAGATCACTTGTGCCCTTAAGAATATGAAGGGGTTGAT
The DNA here is from genome assembly GCF_003184505.1 of Blautia sp. BCRC 81119. Classification (NCBI taxonomy): domain Bacteria; kingdom Bacillati; phylum Bacillota; class Clostridia; order Lachnospirales; family Lachnospiraceae; genus Blautia; species Blautia sp. BCRC 81119. Next base: position 44,067 of record NZ_QJHD01000002.1, read on the forward strand.
CCCAAATAAGGAAAAGAGACGTTTTCATTCTCTGGGGCTTCATAAACCCATTGCTCATCTGAATATGGGGATACAGCAGGACTTTATTGTTGTGGATAATATCTGCGGGGATCTGGATTTTGAAGATGGCGGAAATCCTGTCGTGATGAACCGTGTAATGGCTGCCTGTGATCCGGTTCTCGTGGACGCGTATGTGTGTCAGATGATGCATTATGAGGTAGCTGAGGTTCCCTATGTGAAGCTGGCAGGTGAGCTTGGCGTGGGCTGTTCAGATATTTCAAAGGCAGATGTCAGATTTCTGGAGGATGGTGCGGATCAGAGGATGCCGGTATCCAGAAAGGTTGTGGAGCTTGCGGATGCCGTGGAGGAAGTGGAATCCTGCAGTGCCTGCTACGGGTATCTGATCCCGGCATTGGAGATGCTGAAGGAAGAGGGGCTTTTTGAGAAGCTGGATGAAAAAATCTGCATCGGGCAGGGGTATCGTGGTAAGACGGGTGTGCTTGGTGTGGGACACTGTACCTGTAAGTTTCAGAATTATGTGGAAGGGTGTCCGCCGCTGGAGGGGGATATATATGAGTTTTTGAAGGGGTATATTGGCGAACGGACGCCTGGGAAGTGACAGTCCTCCGGGCCGGACTCCGTCGGGGGATGCTGCTAAGGTTCCGTGAGCCGGCTAAAACCATTGCGGAAGGGCCCAGAACTCGCCTTCGGCTCAAACAGCTGGGCCCTTCCGCAATAACGCCGTCTCCCGCAACCTAACCATCATCACCCCTCCTCCGTAGCAGCCCGGAGGACTGTCACTTCCCCGGCTGGCGTTTTAGCCGGAGAGGTGGAAGCGGACGCGTGGTGTCCTGTCCTTACGTTTTGATGAGTTGAGCGTCCGCAGTTGGAGGTGTGGGAAGGATATGTTGCTTGTTGAAAAATTAATAGTTAATATTTCAGTGTTGTACAATGAGTTGGAAGTGTGGGAAGGATACGTCTTCTTGTTGAAAGGTGTTATGCCGATGAGATCGGCACAGCCTGGCGTTTTAAACAAACGCAGAATCCATCACCCTGTCAACAGCGTAACATAACCAAAACGTACGGTTCATAGCGGGGCCAGAGGGAAGGGGTGCAGGGGAGGGGAAACGGCCTTTCGCAACTACGAGTGCTTCCCCTCCCCTGCGGTTTCACTTACGCTTCCAAAGTGTAAAAACATTTTTCAGAAAAAAAGAATCCTAAAGACATCTCTTTACAATCTCAATAATCTGCTCCATAGAGAACCGGCTGCTGTCAATACAGAGATCATACTGTGTCATATCCAGCCATTTGCTGTCTGTAAAGTATTCATAGTAAGCCTTTCTCTCTTTATCCATTTTTTTGACCAGCTTCCGTGCGCTGGCTTCTTCTCTGCCGGTACGGCGTATCACATTCTGAACTCTTTCCTCAAAAGGTGCATGGATAAAAAGTTTAAGTGATTTATCCTTCAGGATATTGGTCGCACAGCGGCCGACAATTACGCAGTCCTCTCTCTGCGGAAGGGACAGGATGATCTTTCTCTGGAGATCATAGAGCACATCGTTCATTGGTACAAAAGAGAAATTATCTGTAAACTGCAACTCACTGTCAACGGGAAATACCCACTGACTGGCTTTTTTCTCGTCTACCTTTGCCAGGGTGTCGAAGGGGATATTGTTTTTCTTGGCAGCCATGTCGATCAGTTCTTTATCATAAAAACCGATGTCCAGGTTTTCAGCCAGAGTCTTGCCGATAAGGCGTCCGTTGCTTCCAAACATACGATTGATGGTGATAATACGTTTTGCCATAAAGATACCTCCTTTATTTCGGACCGAAAGCAGGAATATCTGATTTTCGGTAGTTTTTCTTACTTCTTTTATAACATATTTCAGTAAAAAATACCAGAAAATAATATATAATTTTTGAAATAATATTTAATATATACAAAAAATAATGGCAACAGACAGAAAATATAATTAATTATTTGTATTTGCATATGAAAAATATCATACCTTTTTCACCGGGTTTTCACAGATCACACAAAGACTTTACACATTTTTTTAAAAATATTTTTAAAACAGAGAGAACATACACAGCATATTTGGAGGTTAAGGAAAATGAAACGACGGCATAAAAGGCTTATGGTGATCATCCCGTTTTCTACTATGACCAGGCTTGCGGATAATGTACTGGATGTGACCATGTTTTACGCATCCGGAGCAGATGAGGATAGCCTGGAGCCGGCAGAAAATGCGTTTACAGAGCTCCTGATGGAACGCTTTGAGCAGGACGAAGACGCTTTTTCCATTGTGGATCAGTCAGAGATCATGGAAGCCATGTTCGGTGTCACCAACACCATGTCTTTGATGATCGGTGTGCTTTTTGGCCTGTATCCGGCTAACAAGGCAGCATCCAGGAAGCCTATTGATGCGCTTCGGTATTCCGGCTAAAAAGAAATTATAATAACGTGATTTGTGAGATGGATTTTTTGTCAGAACAAATCGCGTTTTTTTATCTGGAAATCCGCACATTGATAAGGTATAATCTATAACAGTTAGAGGAATATCTCTGCCGTGAGGACGGAACTGCCGGCAGGGAACTGCCGAGAAAGGGATGACAGTAAATTTGAACATCGTGGAGAAATGTGTTTCATGCCTGAATATAAAAGAATCTTATGATCTGGCCAGGCACATGGAACAGGAAAAAACAAATCCGGTTCTGGGATACCGTACAGCAGGCTCCCTGGCAGAGCGAAAAACCGGAGATATGCTTTTGGAAGAAATGAAAAAAGCCGGTCTCACACAGGTAGAAAAAGATAAGATCCGTGTGGATGCATGGAAATTTAAAAAAGCGGTGATGCGCTGCCATGACAGAGAGGGAACCTGCCGGGAGATCCAGCTTGGCGCATATCAGACAGATTTTAAGACCAATGGCTTTCAGAGGTTTGATCTGGTATATCTTGGAAAGGGTACAGCTGACGAATATAAGGATATCGATGTGAAAGGAAAGCTGGTTCTTATCGAGATCAATCAGAGAGAAGAATGGTGGATCAACTACCCGGTGTATCAGGCACACCTGAAGGGTGCAGCAGCTCTGATCGCCGTACAGAGCAGAGGATACGCACAGATCGATGATACGGCTTTGAATGCACAGGATATCGCAGGACCTTCCTGTGCGCCTGCATTTTCCATGTCACGGGCAGATTTTCTTATGATCCGTCAGCTGATGGAGGAAAAAAATGAGAATGGGAATCGTGTTCCGGAGCTTTCCGTGGAATTTGATGCGGACACAGAGGTACTCAAAGACCAGTATACCTACAATATCGTTGGCAAAATCCCGGGAACCGATTCGGATTCCATGATCCTGTTAAGTGCTCACTATGATTCCTATTTTGAGGGATTTCAGGACGATAATGCGGCAGTGGCCATGATCATTGGAATTGCCAGGGCGCTGCTCCGTGGTGGCTATAAACCTCGCCATACTATTGTGGTATGTGCTCTTGCAGCAGAAGAATGGGGGATTTCCGACACAAAATATGACTGGTCCACAGGTGCTTACCGCCAGGTATTTGAGGCGAGACCGGAGTGGCAGGGGCACGTGATCGCAGATCTGAATTTTGAGCTTCCGGCTCATGCACACAGTACCAGAGATGCAGTACGATGTACCTATGAGTATGCGGATTTTGTGCGCAGCTTCGTGGATGCTGTGCAGATGCCGGAGGGGATTTATCCGGAGGGCATGACCACGTTGTATCCCATTGAAACCTGGTCTGATGATTTTACCATGGCTATTTCCGGGATCCCGTCCATGGTCAATGATTTCAGCGGTGGTCCCTTTATGGAAAATTATTATCATTCCCAATACGATAACCAGGATGTTTATGAGGAAGAGGTATACAGATTCCATCATGAATTTTATCTGAAACTTCTTCTGGCTATTGACAGCCTTGCTCTGCCGCCAATGGATTTCGGGCGGGTACTGGACCAAAGTATTAAGACCCTGGATACGGATCTGTGTATGCAGACCGGCGCCGACAGTACACTCCTTCTGAAAAAAACAGAAGAGGCAAAAAAAGCGGCTGCCATCCTTGCAGAGCAGGTACGGCGCTTCAACAGCCTTCCGGAAGAAAAACGTGACTGGAAAAAAGCCGATGCCATTACCGAAAAGCTTCTCGGTGTATTCCGAAAATCCCAGGATTATCTGGTACGTCTGGACTGGGATGACAATGTGATCTTTCCGCAGCAGGCAGTGCAGAACAATCTTTATGCACTGAAGAAAGCGATGGGATATCTGGAAAAAAGAGAGATCGCACCTGCGCTGGAGGCTTTTTACAGTATTGACAACAACTGTTATGCCTTTCAGTTTGAGCGGGAAGTCTTTTATCATTTTACGGAATATATCTTGAAGCAGTCCCCGGATCGCCTGATGTGGGGAAAGGGCAGGATCATCCACCATGAGAACCTTTATGATCTTGTGGAAAGCCTGAAGGAAAAGAAGCCGGGTGACAGCCTGGAGGCAGAAAAGCAGAGCCTCAAGGAAGCCTGGGAAAGACAGAAGCGTTATTATGCGGATGATATTGAATATCTGATCCGTGCAGTGGAAAAGCTCAGGAATCTGATCTGCGAGGTCAGTGATATGTTTGAAAAAGGAACAGAATAAAACCATACCTGGAGGAAAGAATGGAAAGCCATAATTTATACCGAGTGAAAGAAGAAGATCTGGATAAGCTGATCCGGATATTGACCGTATGTTTTTCGGAGGATCCTCTGTATCATGCACTGATCCCGGACAGGGATACCAGAGAACGGCTGATGCCGGAGCTTTTTACCTGTGATCTTACGGAGTTTTTTGAGACCTGCGAGATCTATGCAGACAGCAGTGAGCTGAACAGTATCCTGGTAGTATCCGACGGAACGGAGCATGAAGCAGCCTTACATAATCTGATGGTGGATTTTTTTGCCCTTCTGAAAACAGATGGCTATCTGATCAAAGAGGATCCAAGTCTTGCGACCCTGCGGAAATTCATCCAGGGAAAAGACTATCTGAATTCCAGCTGGACTTCCCAGCTTCATACAGCAGAAAGGCTTCATGTGATCTATCTGGCAGTGGCGCCGAAGATGCAGCATCACGGTCTTGCTGAAAAGCTGATGGATGAGGTGATCGATTATGCGGACAGGCATAAGCTGATGATCTCTCTGGAAACCCATAATCCGGCAAATGTTTCCATGTATGAGAAATTCGGATTTAAATTATACGGCATTGTACAGAAAAAAGGATTTGATCTGAAGCAGTACTGCATGATCAAACAGGCATAGGAGGAATTACGATGAAACGAAAATGGTGGCATGACAAAGTGGTATATCAGATATACCCCAAGAGCTTTTATGATTCCAACGGAGACGGAATCGGAGACATCCCAGGAATCATCAGCAAGCTTGATTATCTTAAGGAACTGGGAGCAGATATCCTCTGGCTTTCCCCAATCTATAAATCTCCCCTTGCAGACCAGGGATATGACATTGCAGATTATTATGCGATTGATCCGAGGTTTGGGACCATGGAGGATATGGATCGTCTGATCGCAGAAGCAAAAAAAAGAGAAATGTACATCCTTATGGATCTGGTGGTAAATCACTGCTCCGATGAGCATGAGTGGTTTCAGCAGGCCATTAAGGATCCGGACGGAAAGTATGGAAATTTCTTTTATATCCGGGACAAAAAGGATGATAAAGCTCCCTGCAACTGGAGAAGCTATTTCGGTGGTCCGGTATGGGAAGAGCTTCCGGGACATCCGGATAAACAGTATCTCCATGTATTCCACAAGAAGCAGCCGGATCTCAACTGGGAGAATCCTGAAGTAAGAGAGGAAGTCTACAAAAACATCCGCTGGTGGATGGAAAAAGGGCTTGGCGGATTCCGTATTGATGCCATTATCAATATCAAGAAGAAGCTTCCGTTTTCCGATTATCCTGCCGATCGTGCAGATGGGCTCTGCAGCGTCGGGAGGATGCTGGAGGAGGCAGAAGGGATTGGAGAATTTCTGGGAGAGATGGCTGAGAAGTGCTTTCATCCCTATGATGCTTTTACTGTAGGAGAGGTCTTCAATGAAAAGGAAGATGAGATCAAAGATTTTATCGGAGAAAACGGATATTTTTCATCCATGTTTGATTTTGAAGAAACCTGTTACGGAAAGAGCGAGGATGGCTGGTATGCATCCAAACCGTACCTGACTCCGGAAGAGTACAAGAAGTGTATTTTCCATACGCAGAAAAAGATTGGGGATACCGGCATGATCTCCAACATTATTGAGAATCATGATGAGCCAAGAGGTGTCTGTCACTATATTTCTCCGGAAGACCGCTGTCCGGATTCAAGGAAGCTCCTGGCAGGTGTTTATTTTCTGCTGAAGGGAATTCCGTTTATTTATCAGGGTCAGGAGATCGGTATGGAAAATATGGAGTTTACTTCTATGGATCAGATCGATGACATCAGTACCATCGATGAATACCAGGTAGCGCTCCGTGCCGGATGCAGTGAAAAAGAAGCGCTTGATGCTGCTTCCGCATTTTCCAGAGACAATGCCAGAACTCCGGTACAGTGGAGCGCAGAGAAAAATGCGGGATTTTCAGAAGGAGAGCCGTGGCTTGGGGTCAATCCCAATTATAAGGAGATCAATGTAAAGTCCCAGTTAACGGACAGTGATTCCCTCCTTTCTTTCTACAAAAAGCTGACTGCACTGAGAAAAGCTCCGGAATATAAAGAAACGCTTGTATACGGAACATTCGCTCCATATCAGGAAGAACAGAAGAATCTGATCGCATATACAAGAAACGGTGAGAAAAATCTTCTGATCCTGGGAAATATGCAGGCACAGTCACAGAAGGTATCTTTGCCGGGAGAAGTAAAAGAGGTGCTTCTGAATAATCAGAAAGCTGTGGAGATCACAGAAAAAGAGATCATTTTGAAACCGTATCAGTTTATCGTTCTGGAGACCGCTGTCTAATGCGGCGTCAGAACAGCAGAGAAAAAAACAATAGCTATTTAGCTGACAGTCTGTTAAAATAAATGTTCGGCTGAAAAAACAGCCGTAAAGAAAGAGAATGAGAATTCAGAAGGGAATAAAGTATGCTGAAGATAAAGAATTACGTAAAGGCAGAAAGCCTTGAACAGGCATATGAACTGAACCAGAAAAGAACAGCCTGTGTGCTGGGCGGTATGGTCTGGCTGAAAATGGGAAACCGGAACATCATGACAGCCATTGATCTGTCAGGTCTTGGGCTGGATACTATTACAGAAACAGAAGAAGCATTTGTGATCGGCTGTATGACACCACTTCATGCGCTGGAAACCCACAAAGAGCTGAATGCCTATACAAACAGTGCTATCCGTGAAAGTGTACGGCACATTGTGGGTGTGCAGTTTCGAAACTGTGCCACAGTGGGCGGAAGTATTTTCGGAAGATTCGGATTTTCCGATGTACTGACCATGTTTCTGGCACTGGATACCTGGGTGGAGCTGTACAATGGCGGAACCATTCCGCTGGCACAGTTTGCATCCATGGAAAAGGATAACGATATCCTGGTAAATATCATTGTAAAAAAACAGCCGCTGAACAGTGTGTACTTAAGTCAGCGGAACAATTCCACAGATTTTCCTGTGCTCACCTGTGCGGCCGCTCTTATTGACGGAAAAGCAAGAACTGTCATTGGGGCCAGACCCGGAAAAGCAATGATCGTGGAAGATGAAGAGGAAATCTTAAAAGATTTTGTACAGATGAATGCACAGCAGAAAAAGGATGCAGCAGCATCTTTTGCCGCATATGCAGCGGAACATGTTTCTACAGACAAGAACATGCGTGCTTCAAAAGAATACAGAAGTCTTCTTGTGAAAGTCCTTACAAGAAGAGCCTGGGAAGAGATCGGAGGGAGAGCAGAATGAATATCACTTTCTGGCTGAATGGTGTAAAACGGCAGGCAGAGGTACGTCCGGATGAACTGCTTCTGGATTTCCTGCGGAAAAACAGCTGTTACAGCGTAAAACGTGGCTGTGAGACTGCAAACTGTGGTCTCTGTACTGTGCTGATGGATGAACGTCCGGTACTGTCCTGCTCCATGCTGGCTGCCCGCGCAGACGGGAAACGGATCGTGACTCTGGAGGGAATGCAGGAGGAAGCAAAGGAATTCGGCGCTTTTATGGCAAATGAGGGAGCAGAGCAGTGCGGATTCTGCAATCCGGGATTTATCATGAATGTATTTGCCATGTTAAAGGAACTGGAAGATCCCACAGAAGAGGATATCCTGGAGTATCTTTCCGGAAATCTGTGCCGTTGTTCGGGATTTGTGGGACAGACCAGAAGTATCCTGAAATTTCTCGACTATAAAAAAGGACAGGAGGAAGGAAAATGAAATACGTAAACAAGCCGGTGCCAAAAACAGATGCAATGTCGCTGGTAACCGGAAAACCGGTCTATACCGATGATCTTGCACCTTCTGACTGTCTGATCGTCAAGCTCTTAAGAAGTCCTCATGCCAATGCCTGGGTGGAAGAGATCAAGACAGATGCTGCAAAGAAGATCGAGGGGATTGCCTGTGTTCTGACCTATGAGGATGTTTCCCACAAAAGATTTACCCTGGCCGGGCAGACAGCGCCGGAGATCAGTCCATGGGATCGCTATATCATAGATAAGCATGTGCGTTTTGTAGGGGATCCGGTTGCCATCGTAGCCGGTGAGACAGAAGAGGCAGTAGATAAAGCCCTGAAACGCATTAAGGTAAAATATCGTGTGGAGGAAGCAGTTCTGGATATCCACACAGCCAAGGATAATCCCATTCTGGTGCACCCGGAGGATGACTGGTATATGCCGATCCCGGCCGGCGGAGATAATAAGCGTAATCTCTGTTCCTCCAATGTAGAAGAAGTGGGTGATGTGGATGCCATGCTGGAAAAATGTGCGTATACAGTAGATCAGGTTTACCACACAAAGGCAAATCAGCAGACCATGATGGAGACCTTCCGTACCTACTGTTATATGGACCATTTTCAGAGACTGACGGTGGTTTCTTCCACTCAGATCCCGTTCCATATCCGAAGGATCGTAGGAAATGCGCTGAACATTCCGTCTTCCAAAGTTCGTGTGATCAAGCCTCGTATCGGCGGGGGCTTTGGTGCAAAACAGTCTTCTGTCAGTGAGGTTTTCCCGGCACTGGTAACATGGGTTACCGGGCGTCCGTCCAAGATCGTTTTTTCCAGAAAGGAATCTATGATCGCGTCTTCTCCGCGTCATGAGATGGAAGTCCATATCCGTATGGGTGCAGACGAAAACGGTATTGTAAAGGCAATCGATCTTTATACTCTTTCCAACACCGGTGCCTATGGAGAGCATGGGCCTACAACCGTAGGACTTTCAGGCCATAAATCCATTGCGCTGTATCGTCATACGGAAGCCTACCGTTTTGCCTATGATGTTGTTTACACCAATATGCAGGCAGCTGGCGCTTATCGTGGCTATGGTGCCACACAGGGTATTTTTGCTGTGGAGTCCGCAGCAGATGAGCTGGCTCATAAGATGGGGATGGATCCGGTAAAATTCCGCGAGCTGAACATGCCTATGGAGGGAGAGGCACTTCCGGGATATCCGGATGTACCGATCAACGGCAGCTGTACCATGGATAAATGCCTCGCCCGTGCAAAGGAAATGATCGGATGGGATGAGAAATATCCGTTCCGTGATATGGGTAACGGCAAAGTACGGGGTGTCGGTATCGCTATGGCCATGCAGGGCTCATCTATTGCAGGGATCGATGTCGGCGGAGCAGACATTAAATTAAATGAGGATGGTTCCTATACCCTGGCACTTGGATGTTCTGATATGGGAACCGGCTGTGATACCATTCTTGCTCAGATGGCAGCAGACTGTCTGGATACAGATATGAAAAATATCGTGGTATTCAGTGTGGATACAGATATTTCTCCCTATGATTCCGGTTCTTATGCATCTTCCACAACCTATGCAACTGGAAATGCCGTGATCCAGGCCTGCGGAGAACTCAGAAAGAGAATCCACGCTTTTGGCGCACAGATGCTTGGAGTATCTGCAGAGGATTCTGATTTTGACGGAGAAAAAGTCCGCACAGAAGACGGAAAAGAGGTAACGCTGCAGCAGATCGCAGGAAAAGCGACCTGTGGAGTCTGCAGTGAGCTTCAGGTTGTAAAAGAATATTCTTCTCCGATCTCTCCGCCACCGTTTATGGTAGGTGCCGCTGAAGTGGAGGTCGATAAAGAGACCGGACAGATCGATGTCATTGATTATGTGGGCGTGATCGACTGTGGAACTCCGATCAATCCAAATCTTGCCAGAGTGCAGGCAGAAGGCGGTATCGGTCAGGGAATCGGAATGGTTCTGTATGAGGATGTGCAGTATACAGATAAGGGAAAGATCCGTAACAATTCTTTTATGCAGTATAAGATCCCCAACCGTATGGATATTCCGAAGGTGCGGATCGAGTTTGAGAGCAGCTACGAGAAGACAGGTCCTTTCGGTGCAAAATCCATTGGTGAACTTGTGATCGATACACCTTGTCCGGCTATTGCCAATGCGGTTTATAATGCAACAGGTGTACGTGTCAGAGAGCTCCCGATCACTCCGGAGAAGGTTGCAATGGGAATCCTTGCCAGAGAAGCCGGAGAGAAGGTGTGAAATGCAGGAGCTGATACTGGCAATTGCCGGACTGATCCTGGAGCTGCTGGTATTTTTCTGTGCAGGAAGTCTGCTGACACGGATACTGAAAATGAAGACGGAAGTAACCATGGAACTGGTCTTGGGATATCTTTTGTATTTTGCGGTTTTTGAGATACTTGCAGTTCCTATGACACTGAAATGGGTAAAACTGAGTACCTTTTCGTATCTGTGGATGGTGATCATGGCAGCTTGTGTACTGGCAGCATGTCTGTTTTCGCATAAACTTTGGAAGGGACAGCTGGACCGGATAGGAGAAACATTTCGGAAGCATTCACTGCTGCTGCTTTTGATCGCTGCGGCAGTGATCCTGCAGTGTTTTCTAGTGGCTGCATATCAGGACGTTACTGCAGATGCAACACATTATATTGGCGCAGTAAGCACTTCCGTGTATACAGACACTCTTGCTCGATACAGTCCGCTTACCGGTGTTATCCAGAGAAATTTTAATCTCCGCTATGATCTTTCAGCATATCCGATGAACAATGCGGTGTGGTGTGTCCTTCTGGGCATCCACCCGATCGTTCAGTCCAAGGTCGTGATGTCTGTGATCAACATGCTGATGATCAATCTTCTGATCTACCAGATCGGAAAAAGCTTTTTTCGTGGAGATGAAAAAAAAGCAGACCTGATGGTTCTTTTTGTGTGTCTGATGCAATTGTTTTCTTTTTCTATCTATACAACAGGAACCTTTGCGTTTATGCGGGTTTATGAAGGGAAGGCCCTGCTGGCAAATATTTCTATCCCGGCAGCGCTTCTGGTAAGTATACGGCTCTGGCTCAACAAAGATGGCAGAAATAAAGAGAGCTGGGTGCTGCTTTTCATTGCTGCAGTCAGTGCGTTGACGTTTTCAGGATCCTCCCTTATTTATCCTGCGGTAGTCAGTACGGCGATCCTTCCGGTGATGGTGCTGAAGAAAAAGCTTTCCTACGCGATTCCCTATGCGCTTTGTATGCTGCCGGGATTTTTGTATGCCCTGGTTTATTTTTCGGCGAAGCTTGGATGGATCGCATTTCCGGCATCATAGGAAACTGGGAAGATACTATGGATAGGAGAAGAAAATGGCGGGAGTAACGATCGAAGAACTGGGACTGCGTTTTGTGCAGATCTGTATGGAAAATTACTGGAGTGGCTGTATGCTGCCTGTATTTTTTCTGGCAGGTATACTCTGGGATATTTTTTACCGCAGGAGAAAAGAATCTAGAGTATTCCTGTATTATCTAGTCTTTCTGGCACTTACGGTATATAATCCGGTTCTTGTAAAATATGTGATACCAAAGGTACATTTTGAAAGTGAATATTATCGCTTTATCTGGATCCTTCCGGTGATCCCGGGTGCTGCCTATTATGCTGTACGGATCGTAGAAGCGGTAAGGTTTCGATGGCTGAAGGCTGTAACAGCGCTGATCCTTGCGGCAGTGATCGTCACTACGGGGACACCTGTTCCCGGCATTGCAAAAGATTATGTGATGGCGGAAAACATCTATAAAGTCCCGAATGAGCTGCGCTCAGTATGCGATGTGATCCATCAGGACTGCGATAAAGAACAACCCAAGGTTGTTTTTGACAATGAGCTGAATCTGGTGGCTAGACAGTATGATCCGTCACTGATTCTTGTTCTGGATCGTAATTTTATCCTGTATCGTGCAGGAAGTACTGTGGTAGGAAACTACGAAAACAGCAAGGCCTACCAGATCCAGAAAGTGATCATGGATGTGATCAGTTATCAGATGGATGTAGGGATCGATAAGTTCCGGCAGGTATTGAAAAGAACGGAAACCGATTATCTCGTTCTTCCGGTAGATCTTACAAATCATGACTATATCCGTCAGGCAGGATGTACCCCTATTGCACAGACAGAAAAATATGTGGTATACAGGTTTGAAGGGTGAATGTGTTCGCCCTTCTGGCCTGGAAAAATGACTAAAGTGCGTAAAATGATACGGAGAACGGAGTGAACAGCAACCATAAAATGTGTGATGAATATGTACTGTTTAAAAAAATCTTTACAATTTCATGGATTTGTGTTAAAATCATAAACAGTGTAAACCTACTTTGATAATTTCATACCTGAATTTAGAAGTTATGTTTTTCATTATGCACCTGTAGCTCAGTGGATAGAGCAGTGGTTTCCGGTACCATGTGCGGGGGTTCGATTCCCTTCAGGTGTGTTACCCGGAACAGTGGGAATTGTTCCGGCGTGTTGTTATGATAAGGAGGACAAGAACTTGGATGATTTCAGAGAATGGTTATCAGATAACCTTCGCTATTTTATGTTAGGCGGAGCCATTCTGGTGATCGTGCTTGTTCTGATCTTTGGCGTCCGCGCCTGTGTTGGAGGTAAGAAGGGGAATTCCAATAAAGATCAGACAACAGCCCAAAGTAACCAGGAAAATGATCCTTCTTCTCCGGCAAATGATGGGGAGACAGACGAGAAGAAAGACGCCAGTTCCGCGGCAGATACGGATGCGGAGACAACCATGGAAAAAGCCAGCACGGAAGTAACCGAGCTGATTCAGAGCTATTATAAAGCTTTTGGGGAAAAAGACATTGCAACACTTAAGACGATTGAGGACGGATTTACGCCGGCTGACGAGTCGCAGATTAATTCAAGGGATTATATTGATGGGTATGAGGTACAGAATGTTTACGCTAAGAAGGGACTGACGGACGATTCGTATGTCGTTTATGTAGTCTTTAATTATATCTGTACTGGAATTGAGACTCCGGTTCCGGCACTGAGCCAGTTTTATGTGGAGACGGGCAGTGACGGCAATCTGAAGATCAAAGGTGGTGCTGATGACGATGCAGATATCAGTGCCTATGTGAAAAAACTGGAATCTGAGAAGGATGTGCAGGAGCTTATCACAAAGGTAAAGACGGACTATGAAGCTGCGCAGGAGAGTGATCCCTCTCTGGCAGAATTCCTTCAGGGCCTTGGTGAAGATGCCAGTGCTTCCGCAGATGCAGGAACAATGCTTACAGTTACAGAGGATTGTAATGTTCGTGCTTCCGCAGATTCAGAGGGTGAGGTTATCGGTGGTTTTTCTGCAGGAACGGAAGTTGAAAAGAAAGGGCAGGAAGGCGACTGGATACAGGTTGATTATGATGGACAGACCGGTTATGTTTATAGTGGTCTGTTAGAATAATAAGGGTTAATAAAATGCAGGTTCCGGAAGAACCTGCATTTTTGTTGCTCTGATATAACGAAAGATCATTTTTTGAGTGAACCGTCTGCTGCCAATGTGTATTTTTTTCCATTTACGGTGATGGTTCCGGTCTGCATGATTCCGTCTTCGTCCAGATAATAACGTTTTTTGCCTAGGGTGATCCAGCCGGTCTGCATGATTCCGTCCTTATTGAAATAATATCGATGACCATCTGTGTCGGTAAGCCATCCGGTATAGGCGGTTCCGTCAACCATAAATTTCCAGTTGGTGCCATCCGGTGTCCAGACTCCGTTTTCTGCCTCTGGCGAAACCTTTTCTGTTTCGGGAATCTCTGTGGGAACAGGAGACGGTGTGGCGGAAGGTGAAGGAGCGCCGGAAGATATCCATGCATCTGTATGGTGATCGCGATCTGAACTTGGTTCAATGGCCGAAATATCGCTGGTATTTATGGAAACTACGGAAGTACTGCTGCTTTCAAAAGGACCGGCCGATGACTGGGTAAAGAGAATACCGCAGATCAGACACAGGAAAACAGCGACAAAGATCAGCAGCCGGTTCATACGTGGAGTATGCTCTGACATGTTTTTCCTCCTGATATTTAAGTATATTTCTGTTTATCATACAATAATGAGAAAGAAAATACAAGAAAAATAACCGGTTGCGAACACGTGGGAAAAAATATATAATAGAACAATGGACGAAAAAATCAGAATCAATAAATATTTAAGCGATATAGGAGTCTGCTCAAGAAGAGAGGCAGACCGACTGACAGAAGCGGGGAGAGTTACTGCTAATGGAGAACTGGTTCCCACAGGAATGAAGATCCTTCCGGATGCGGAGATCTGTATTGACGGAAAGCCTGTAAAAAAACAGGAAAAAAAGATCCTGCTTCTTTTTCATAAACCAAAAGGGATTGTCTGCAGCACCAGACAACAGCGGAATGAGATGACAGTAACAGAATATCTGGATTATCCGGTGCGGATCTATCCCATAGGACGGCTGGATAAAGATTCCGAAGGACTGCTTCTCCTTACCAATGAAGGAGATCTGGTGAACCGTATCATGAAGGCGGGGAACTACCATGAAAAGGAATATCAGGTGACCGTGAATAAACCGGTGACAGAAGAATTTATCCGTGGTATGGGCGGCGGAGTGCCG
Organism: Blautia sp. BCRC 81119; assembly: GCF_003184505.1. NCBI lineage: Bacteria > Bacillati > Bacillota > Clostridia > Lachnospirales > Lachnospiraceae > Blautia > Blautia sp. BCRC 81119. Next base: position 59,127 of record NZ_QJHD01000002.1, read on the forward strand.
ATCCTTGATACGGTCACACGTCCCTGCAAGGTTACAAAAACAGGGAAAAACAGTTTTCGTATCATCCTTACCCAGGGTCTGAACCGCCAGATCCGTCGTATGTGTGAATATTTCGGATATAAAGTCGTAACACTTAAACGTGTTCGGATCATGAATCTGTATATTGATGGCCTGGAAGAGGGGAAATATCGTGAGATCCGACCGGAAGAACGAAAAGAACTGGAGGAGATGCTTTCCTCCGAAAAATCAGAAAAAAGGACGGGAGGAAGCCATGAACGAATCATCCATAAAAAAAATGAAAGAGCTGGGAGAAAAGCTCCGGGAAGCGTCCAGGGCCTATTATCAGGAAGACAGGGAGATCATGTCCAACGTGGAGTACGACGCCCTGTACGACACTCTGAGCGCACTGGAGAAAGAAACAGGGATCGTTCTGGCAGACAGTCCAACCGTTAATGTAGGATATGAGGCAGTGGAGCAGCTCCCCAAGGAAGAACATGAGAGACCGATGCTGTCTCTGGATAAGACCAAAGAGAGAGAAGCTTTGAGAGAGTTTATCGGGGAACATCCTACACTTTTATCCTGGAAGCTGGATGGCTTAACGATCGTGCTTACCTATGAAAACGGAGAGCTTATAAAGGCAGTTACCAGAGGAAATGGTATTGTGGGAGAGGTTATTACCAATAATGCCAGAGTATTTAAGAACATACCTCTGAAAATTTCTTTTAAAGGGAGACTGGTACTTCGCGGAGAAGCCATCATTACCTATTCGGATTTTGAAAAGATCAACGAAACCATCGGAGATGCAGATGCCAAATACAAAAATCCCAGAAATCTCTGCAGTGGTTCTGTCCGCCAGCTGAATAACGAAATTACAGCGAAGAGAAACGTACGGTTTTATGCTTTTTCTTTAGTGAGTGCGGAAGGCGTGGATTTCCGGAATTCCAGGGAGGTGCAGTTTCGGTGGCTGAATGAACAGGGTTTTGAAGTTGTGGAATATCGAAAAGTCACAGCGGAAACTCTGGATGAAGCGATGGATTACTTTGCGGAAGCAGTTACGACCAATGATTTTCCGTCAGATGGGCTTGTGGCATTGTATGATGATATTGCTTACGGAGAATCTCTGGGAACTACGGCCAAGTTTCCAAGGAACGCCATGGCATTTAAATGGGCCGATGAGATGCGTGATACGAGACTTCTGGAGATTGAGTGGAGCCCGTCCAGGACCGGACTGATCAATCCGGTAGCAATTTTTGAGCCGGTGGAACTGGAAGGAACCACAGTGAGCAGGGCCAGTGTGCATAACATCAGTATAATGAAGGAACTGAAGCTGGGGATCGGAGATACCATTCGTGTATACAAAGCAAATATGATCATTCCTCAGATTGCGGAAAATCTGACCGGAAGCGGTAATGCACCGATCCCGCATACCTGTCCGGCCTGCGGACAGGAAACGGTAGTGAAGAAAGAAAACGATGTGGAATGTCTTTTCTGCGTCAATCCGGGGTGCCCGGCCAAGAAGATCAAATCCTTTGGGCTTTTTACAAGCAGGGATGCCATGAATATCGACGGACTTTCCGAGGCAACACTGGAGAAATTTATTGCCAGGGGATTTATCCATGACTTTGGCGATATTTTTGAGATCAGCCGGTATAAAGATGAGATCGTGGAAATGGAAGGCTTTGGGCAGAAATCCTATGATAATCTTATGGAAAGTCTGGAACGGGCGAAAGAGACTACACTTCCAAGGGTGATCTACAGTCTTGGGATCGCAAATATCGGTTTGGCTAATGCAAAGGTGATCTGCCGTCATTTTGACAATGATCTGGACAGGATACGTCATGCCAGTCTGGAAGAGGTCAGTGATATTGATACCATCGGGCCGGTCATTGCCGGAAATCTGGTAGCTTATTTTAGAGATGAGGATAATAATCGCCGCCTGGATCATCTGATGAGATTTCTTCATATTCAGGAGGACAGTCCCAAACAGGAACAGATCTTTGAAGGAATGAATTTTGTGATCACAGGAAGTCTGGTGCACTTTGGAAATCGAAGTGAGGCCAAAGAGCTGATCGAATCCCTGGGAGGCAAGGTTACCGGTTCAGTTACCAAAAAGACCAATTATCTGATCAATAACGACATCCAGTCCAATTCATCCAAAAACAAAAAGGCAAGAGAACTGGGGATTCCGATCCTTTCAGAAGAAGATTTTCGGAAACTTGCCGGAGTGCAGTAAAGGCCGTACAGACTGGAGATACTTTTTATCTGAAGAAAAAAGCCGAGCGGCTCCTTTATAAGAGACGCTTTATATATAAGGAGGGCAAACAATGCCGATCAAAACACAGGGGGATCTTCCGGTAAAGGAGATCCTGGAGAGAGAAAATATATTTGTAATGGACGAAAAACGTGCCATGCACCAGGATATCCGTCCGATCCATATTCTGATCCTGAATCTGATGCCGCTGAAAGAAGAAACAGAGCTGCAGCTTCTGCGTTCTCTTTCCAATACACCGCTGCAGGTGGATGTGACATTTATGGCTGTGGAGAGCCATGAAGCCAAGAATACATCTCTCAGCCATCTGAACAAGTTTTATGAAACATTCACCGATATAAAGAAACGTAAATTTGATGGAATGATCATCACAGGAGCACCGGTGGAGCAGATGCCTTTTGAGGAAGTGGATTACTGGAATGAGCTGACTGAGATCATGGATTGGACTGAGAAGCATGTGACTTCCACGATCTTTCTCTGTTGGGCAGCGCAGGCCAGTCTTTATCATTTTTATGGCCTGGAGAAAAAACCTCTGGATAAGAAAATGTTCGGACTTTTCCAGCACAGGGTACTGAACCGTAAGATCCCGCTGGTCCGGGGCTTTGATGATGTATTTCTTGCGCCGCATTCCAGACACACAGAAGTTCCTATTGCAGATATCCATGCATGCAAAGACCTTACGGTCCTGGCGGAAAGCGAAGAGGCTGGTCTGTTCCTTGCAATGGCAGAGGGAGGACGTAAAATCTTTGTTATGGGACATCCGGAATACGACCGCGTGACTTTGGATGGCGAATATAAAAGAGACCTTGCCAAGGGTCTGCCTATTGAAATCCCGAAGAACTATTACAAAGATGACGATCCAAACAACAAACCACTCCTCACCTGGAGGGCCCATGCCAACAACCTGTATACGAACTGGTTGAATTATTACGTATACCAGAGTACTCCGTATGACCTGTACGGGACACCGGATTTCAGGGAAATTTAAGGAATATGAAATAAGTGTTAGCATAAGCTCATAAATCGTAGACAAGGCTATGATTTATGGGCTTATTTTAGATTGCTGCTTACGAAGGTCTTTCCTAAAAAACATTCCTACAAAATGTAGGAATAAATGCAATGTTTATGGTATGAAATGCGGCTGGTTTTTTGCATTTATTTTGATACAATCATTATATAAAAGACATGGAACTGAAATAAGAATTCCTGGTTACTGTTTATTGGTAATATTCTGCGAAGCGTGTTACTGAGAATGGAATGAACAGTAACAATTCTTGATGCAGGCCAGAATATGTTAACGGGAGGATAAATAATATGATAATCATAGGTGAAAAAATCAATGGATCCATCCCCTCTGTGGCGGAGGCGATCTCAAACAGAGATGCAGAATTCATCAAGCAGCGGGCACTTGCTCAGGCAAACTCAGGAGCAAGCTATATCGATTGTTGCGCGTCTGTTCCGGAAGCAGAAGAAGTAGAAACCTTGAAATGGATGATCGACTGTATTCAGGAAGTGACAGATCTTCCGATTTCCGTAGACAGTCCCAGCGCAGATGTTCTTACAGAAGCTTACAAATTCTGCAGAAAACCGGGTATATTTAACTCTGTATCCGGTGAAGGGGATAAGATCGATAAGATTTTTCCTCTCATGGCACAGCCTGAAAACAAAGGGTGGCAGGTTATCGCACTTTTAAGCGATGATACAGGTATCCCCAAAAGTGCGGAAGACAGGCTGAAGGTATTTGACAAGATCATGGCAAAAGCGAAAGAGTACGGAATTTCACCGGATCGTATCCATATTGATCCATTGGTTGAGATGCTCTGTACATCTGAAGATGGTATTGCGATGAATGTGGAAGTAATTTCAAGTGTCCGTAAACAGTATCCGATGATCCACATTACAGCGGCGATCAGTAACATTTCCTTCAATCTGCCGGTACGTAAGCTTATCAATTTCGGATTTGTGGTACTTGCAATGAATGCCGGCCTTGACAGTGCGATCATGGATCCTACAAACAGAGATATGCTTGGACTTGTATATGCAACAGAGGCATTGCTTGGTCTGGATGATTACTGTATGGAATACATCGGAGCATACAGAGAAGGTCTGATCGGACCTGTAAAAAAATAAATAAAACGCATATGCGGAATGCGGATAGAAAATAAAAAGCGGAGGTGTTTGATTATGTCAAAAATCACAGAAGTAGCAGAATTGGTAGAAAAAGGAAAAGCAAAACTTGTAGGTGCAGCTGTACAGTCAGCTCTTGATGAAGGCTGTGAGGCAACAGAGATTCTTAACAGCATGATCGATGCAATGGCTGTTGTAGGTGAAAGATTTAAGAACGGAGAAATCTTTGTTCCGGAAATGCTGGTAGCAGCCCGTGCAATGAAAAAGGGTGTTGAGGTTCTGAAACCACATCTTGCATCCGGCGCTACAGGAAGTATGGGAAAACTTATCATCGCTACTGTAGCAGGAGATCTTCATGATATCGGAAAGAATCTTGTTGCAATGATGATCGAAAGTGCCGGCTTTGAAGTTATTGATCTCGGTGTTGATGTACCTGCATCGAAGGTTATTGAATGTTACAAAGAAAATCCGGATGTTAAGGTAATTGCACTTTCAGCGCTGCTCACAACTACAATGCCGGCTCTGAAGGATACAGTTGCAGCACTTAATGCGGAAGATTTCAGAAGCAATGTTAAGATCATGGTTGGAGGAGCACCGATCACGAAGGAGTTTGCAGATGAGATCGGCGCAGATGGATATTCAGAAGATGCAGCAAGCGCAGCAGTTCTTGCAAAAGCTTTGGCAGCATAAGGGAAAATAAAATAGGCCGCTCTGTATTGTCTGTGCATGGCATAGACGGCAGAGCGGCTTTTGCTTTACAGTGACCATCGGAGGGATAAAAATGTACCGAATAAAATTTATTAGGGAGGAAAAGGAGATCCTGGTGGAACCGGGTACCAGGATCCTTGAGGCGGAAAGAAAAGCAAAGCTGGTTCCTGATGCACCTTGCGGAGGCCGGGGAAAGTGCGGGAAATGTCGTGTTAAAATAGAAGATCACATGGTGCTTGCATGTCAGACGGAAATCCACAGTGACCTTGAAGTAGATACATTGTCCGGATGTCAGGAAGAGGAGATCCTTACAGAAGGAATGCAGAGACCGGTTGCGTTCAGGCCTGATCTGAAACAGAAAAAAGTGATTCTTAAGAAACCGGAGACAGGAGACAACCGCTCTGAATGGGAGCGGCTGACAGAACAGCTGGATGTGGAAAAACCTGTTCTGCCTGATACTGAAATTGCATCGAAGCTTTATGGCTGCAGAAAAGAAGCAGAAGAATGGTATGTGATCTGTGCAGGAAATAAGATCCTGGATATCAGCAGAGAAGAGAAAAAAATCTGTTTTGCGGCTTTTGATATAGGTACAACGACGGTGGTCGGCTATCTTATGGATGCATTGACCGGGAAGCAGCTGGCTCTCAAGAGTAGAATGAACCCACAGACTCAGTATGGAGCAGATGTGATCATGCGGGCGGATCATGCTCTGGAGCATGGCGTAGAGCAGCTGACCGGCTGCATACGGAATGCGGTTGATGAAATGCTCCAGGAACTGGCAGAGGAAGCAGGAAGAAGCACATTAGATATCTGTCAGGTATCTGTGGTAGGAAATACCTGCATGCATCATCTTTTTCTTGGGATTTCTCCGGCATCGCTGGTCCATGCACCGTATAATCCGGCGATCAGTCAGGGGCTTACACTGAATGCAGAGCAATATGGGCTCCATATCCACAGAAAGGGGCAGCTGCTTATGCTGCCTGATATAGCCGGGTATGTAGGGGCAGATACCTGTGGCTGCATTTTGACGCTCAGACAGGATCAGCAGAACGAGATCAGCCTTATGATCGATATTGGAACGAACGGGGAGATGGTCCTTGGAAATAAAACGAGATTAGCCTGTTGTTCAACAGCTGCCGGTCCGGCATTTGAAGGTGCAAAGATCGAGTGCGGGATGCGTGGAGGAGCAGGAGCAGTAGATCATGTAGTATACAAAAATGGAAAATGGGAATACACGACTATAGGAAATAAGGCTCCGGCAGGCTTATGCGGTTCAGGTCTGATCGATCTTGTGGCACAGCTGTACCTGGCTGGCTTTATTGATGAAAGTGGTCATCTGGAAAGCGGCCAGGAAAAGGCGGGAGTGTTTGTGCTGGTACCTCCGGAAAAGTCGGGAAATGACAGGGGCGTTTATCTGACACAGAAGGATATCGGAGAGGTACAGCTGGCAAAAGCGGCTATCGCAGCGGGAATCTTTCTTCTTATGAAAAGACTGGAGATCACAGAAAAGGATATTAAACGGGTCTATCTTGCCGGTGCATTCGGCAATTACATGAATCCGGAAAGTGCGGCAGCGATCGGGATGTTCCCGGCCGGACTGCTGCCCAGGATACAGCCGGTGGGAAATGCGGCAGGCGAAGGTGCAAGGATCGCGCTTCTGAATGAAGAGGAAAGAAAAGAAATGGATCGGACTGTCAAAAATATGGATTTTGTGGAGCTGGCAGCTTCGCCGGAGTTCCAGGACTGTTTTGTGGATGGCTTATGCTTTCCGTAATGCGAGGAGAATGGATATGCTTAATATAAAAGAACTGGAAGAGATGGGAAAAAAGGCAGGATTTTCTTATGTAGCACTTCTGAAGAGCGATTCGATCCAGCTTATGCCGGAGGTAAGGGAAATGTGCAAAAATAATACCTGCCATATGTATGCAAAACGCTGGAGCTGTCCTCCCGGATGCGGAGATCTTGAAGTATGCAGAAAAAAGATAGAAAAGTACAGGGAAGGCATTATTGTCCAGACAGTGGGGAAACTGGAGGATCCTTTGGACGGAGAGACGATGATGGAGACCGAAGCGGTTCATAAACAGAATTTTTATGAATTTGAAAAAATGCTCAGAGAAAGATGGCCGGGCATGCTCCCCATAGGGGCCGGGTGCTGTACAAAATGTAAAACGTGTACATATCCGGATGCTCCATGCCGTTTCCCCGAACAGGCATTTTCTTCGATGGAAGCCTATGGAATGCTGGTAACACAGGTATGCCAGGCAAATGGTCTGGAATACTATTATGGTCCCTGTACGATCGCCTATACCAGCTGTTATCTTCTTGAATAGAACAGGAGTGAAAAAATGAATGACAGAGAACGGGAGGCATATCTGAACAGGATCGGATATGAGGGTGAATTAAGAACAGATAAAAAATGTCTGGAAAAGATAATGGACCTTCATCTTTGCAGTATTCCCTTTGAAAATCTGGAAGTTTTTGACGAGGGAAGGATTCCTTCTCTGAGGTCGGAAGATATTTATGAGAAGATCATTGTCAGAAAACGAGGCGGATATTGCTTTGAGCTGAATAAATTGTTTTATGAGCTTCTGAAAGCTTTGGATTTCCGTGTGATCCCTGTGGCGGTAAGGATATTGTGGAACCGGGAAGAGCTTCCGCCGGTCCTGCACCGGGCAACCCTTGTTATTTTTGAGGAAGGAAGCTATTACTGTGATGTAGGATACGGAGGTCCCGGACCCAAGAAGCCGGTTCTTATGAAGGATGGTATCCACAGAGAAAAAAACGGATGGTACCGTGTTAACATGAAGCCGGGAAATACAAACGGAGAGATACTTGTTGAACGAAGGAAAGAAGAAAAATATCTGCCAATACTCAGATTTTCACAGACTCCTACAGTAGAAGCAGATTTTGAACTGCTGAATTTCTATTGTGCAAAATCTCCAGATGTATTAATTACCAGAAAAAGAGTGGTGAGCATCTGCAGACCGGAAGGAAGTGTTGCGCTGACCGGGGATGTTCTTACAATCCAGAAGGAAGATGGATCCATTGAAACGAAAATAAGCGATTCGGAAGAAACCATCAGGCTATGGATGGAACATTATTTCGGATTGGAGTTTTTACAGATATAAGCAGAAAAAAGGACCAGGTTGTCAGGTGACAGTCTGGTCCTTTTCCTGCAGAAGAAAGCAGAGCTGCAGAAGAAGCCGGTCTTTCGGATTATCCAGATCAACCTTTGTGAGTTTCTGGATGCGCTCCAGACGGTAGGTCAGGGAACTTCTATGTATAAAAAGCTCACGGGCTGTCTGAAGAGAATTGCGTTCATGCTCCAGATAGACCTTGAGTGTGTGATACAGCTCAGTATTGTTTTTTCGGTCATAATTCTGCAGTGCATCCAGCCGTGAAGAGACCAGAAGCTCGGGACTGATCTGATGGCTGATCTGGGAAAGCATATATTCCAGAAGATAAGCATCAAAATGATAGCACCAGGCCATGCTCTGACTTTTTTTGCCCAGGCGCAAGGCGGAAACAGCCTGAATATATCCCTGAGGGATCAGGAGAAAATCACGAAATTCAGAGCTTACTCCCATTTTAAAAAGCCCTTCGCGCAGGATGATCGCAAGTGAACTGATAACATCGGAAGATACAGAGTGCTTAAAGGACAGATTAACGATCACAACGATTCCCTGCTGATAGGTAAAAGCCAGACCTTCCGGGATCTGGGCTTCAATGTGTCCCAGTGTGGCGATGGAAGAGTGCATACGGTCATCCTGCTGCTGGGTTTCCAGACGAAGTACAAGATACCGGTCATGGCGATTCCAGTTCAGATACTGGATCTGATCGGTAACTGCCTGTAGTTCTGTGAGCTTTCCGGAAAGATACTCCGTGAAGAACTGCCGGGAGTCATTTCCCATTGAGATTTGGAACAGATTGTGCCGACGGATGCATAGCTCGATAAAGGAGCCAAGATACTCAAGAGCAGAAAAATGTCCGGGCTGTATCTCCGTCTGGAGCTCATCTACACAAAGCCTGCCCTGATAATTGCCGCTGACCCAGAGATTCATGTAGAGGATACGGTAACCGCGGAGCTCTTCGGAATAAATATTGGCGCCGTGGGTGATAAGTGTGCGCTGGTATTCGGCATCAAGCTTGAAATCCTGAATCAGGCTTAAAGGTGCGATGAGTCTACCTGTACGCTGGTCATGGACCCATTCGGACATACCGGTTACGTGCCGGGGAGAAGAAAGGATATAAAAGTTGGTGTCGTGGGCAAAAACCGGATTATGAAATATATCCAGACTGGCTTCCAGCATCTCATTCAGCGGATCGATACTTCCAAGTGCAAGCTGGAGTTTACTGTCCCAGTCAGAATATCTGTCAAAGGTCTGCTGTATTTGGTTGAAGACCTCAGAAAAAGAAAGGGTTCCCTTAATGTGAAGGATCCTGCAGCTTTCGGAAAAGCAGGAAAGATCACCGGAGCCCACCACTACAAATGCGATGTTCTGGTATCGCAGGAAGCTTTCGGAAAGAGAATTGCCGAAGACAAGATAAAGGTAGCATGGCTTTAGCAGGGCTCCTGCCTGATATATGCGAAGACCATCCAGCGTCAGGGGGTCTTCACGGCAGAGGATGGAAACATCCTCTTTTTTCTCCGCAAAATCGTCAGCAATGATCTGGAGATTAAGATGGAAGCCTGTATGCGGGCTATTCACGAAATGCTCTCTTTTGTTCAAAATATTTCCTCCAATTCATAAAAGCCTTGTATTTATAGGAAATTATAACATATTAGACGGAAAATAAAAAGAAAACAGAGAGGGAATTATTTGTGCATATTTACAATAATAACTGTACAAAAAGTATGAAGCATTGGAGAAAGAATGAAGAAGTGTGCGGATTTACGAACAAGAAAAAAACAACTATACTGTAATCATCAAAGGTAACGTGAAGTTGTGGAAATGGCCGGCCCCACAAAAAACAGCGAAGGGGGAAAGAAAATGAGTAAAAATGAAATACCGAAACAAGATCCGAAACAGAAAAAGGGTCTTACAAATGCCCTGAAATATTTCTTTGGTGTTGGTGATGCCGGATTTGTTCTTATGAGTAATATCGAGACATTTTACTTTATGACATTTCTGACGGATCTGGCAGGCTTTGCAGCTGGTGTAGCTGGTGTGATCAATTCCGTATTTACCATTGTTGATGCATGTCTGTCCTGGCTTTACGGAGGAATCATCAATGGCACAAAAGCAAAGAAATGGGGGCGTTATCGTTCCTGGCTGATCATGGTTCCGTGGATGGTGCCGTTTCTGTACGCATTCATGTTCATACGTGTCAGTGATAATGAATGGCTTTCGGCAGTGGTGATCATTGCCGCATCCATCGCATCTCATGTGGCATGGAATTTCAGCTATGTTGCCAACGCAACCCTGATCAGTGTTGTTGGTAAAACACCGGAAGACAAAGCAACGCTTGCATCCTCCAGGGCAACCTGGAATAACATAGGCGGTCTGTTGTTTTCCTATATGGGTCTTCCATTTGCAACACTTCTTGCCGGATATGTCGGTGAGAAAAATAAATTTGCAGCAGCAGCTTTCTGCCTGGGTATTCTGATGGTCGTAACCTATTTTGCCCATTTCAAGATGACGGAAGGCTATGAAGAGATTGAAACGGAAACAGCAGGAAAGAAAAATGACAAAACAAAGATCACGATCAGAGAGATGTTTGCTTCCCTGTTTCAGAATCCACCTCTTATGGTCCTGATGCTGGCAGACCTTGCAAAATGGTGTGTGAAATTTGTAACAGCAGCATCTGCTATTTACTATTTCAGGGATGCAATGGGAAATCCGGGACTGATGACCACTTATCTTCTCTGTGTTGCTATCGGTGCCATCATCGGAGCTTTTTCCATGAGATACATTGCAAAAGCAATATCGTCCCGTACAACTATGATCATTGCTTATGCAGGAATGGCAGTATCACTGTTCCTTGTATATATTTTCTATGGAAATGCAATGACAGTGATCGCCCTTATGACACTTGCCCAGTTCTTCTATGGTATGGCTTTTGCAGCTTCACCTGCACTTTATGCGGACACTGTAGTGTATGCAACATGGAAGAGCGGAAAAGATGCATCCGGATGGATCATGGGATTACAGAATCTTCCGCTGAAGATTGCCGTATTCTTAAGAGGAACGATCCTCAGCGCCTGTCTTGTGGCGGTAGGCTGGAAATCTGGAGTTGTTCTTGAGGGGACGGCTCGTCAGGGAATGACGATTTCCTTTGCACTTGTTCCGGCTATTTTCTGTCTGGCAGGTCTTCTACTTCTGGTGTTTGGATTTAAGATCACAAAGGAAAAGGTTCTTCAGTATCAGGCTGAGATTGACGCAAGATCATAAAGATAAGTGATCGGGTATTTTGAAAGATCACAGGATAATAAAGGAGGAAGCATTATGTTGAAAGCATCGGAGATTTTACTTGAAACGATAAAAAAGGACGGCAGGCCAGAACGACTTCTGAGACAGTATGAGGGTGCGACCTTTTACCCGCCGAACCCGGCAAATAATTATGTGCGTGGAAACCGTCACCGTGGTATGGAGCCTATGAAGGATCTTTTCGGAACTGAGATCCTCTGGCCCCAGGAACAGCTGGCTGCAATGCCACATGTAACAGAGGACAACAAGGTCATTGATGATATCACAGAATGGAAAGAGCAGCTGGTGATTCCGGATATTGTCGGTCAGTGCTCGGATCCGGCTTTATGGGAACCATTTAAACAGAAGGCACAGGAGATAAAGGATTCAGGAAGCCTTTTCATGGCATTTATGCCTACAGGTGTTTTTGAGAGGCTTCACTTCCTGATGGGATTTGAGGATATGCTGGTGAACTTCCTTCTTGAGCCGGAGGATATGATGGATCTCTGCAATGCCATTGGGGAGTACCGTTTCCAGCTTACAAAGCTGATCGTTGATAATCTCCACCCGGATATCATCCTTTCCCATGATGACTGGGGTTCCAAGCAGTCCCTGTTCATCAGTCCGGACACATGGAGAGAATTTATCAAACCACAGTATGAAAGATCCTATAAATATATGAAAGACCATGGAGTGATCATCATGCATCACGCAGATTCCTTCATGGAACCGATCATAGAGGATATGGTTGATCTTGGGATTGACATCTGGCAGGGAACACTTCCGCAGAATGATATTCCGAAGCTCCAGAAACAGCTGAACGGAAGAATGACACTTATGGGCGGAATCGATGCTTCGATCGTAGACCGTGTGGATTCCACAGAAGAAGAGATCCGTAAGGAGGTCAGAAGAGCATGTGAGGAGTATGCACCACATGGACATTTCATTCCATGTATTACCTATGGAGGTCCCGGTTGTCTGTTCCCTCATGTAGATTCAATTATTGATGACGAGATTGAAAAATATAATAAGGAGCATTCCTGTAATTCATTAAAAGCGCCAATTGAATAAAAAAGAACCTCAAGGTATGATTGAGTTGCATCTTGGCGGATGTAAACAAAACAATCAAGCACTGGAGGTTCCAAATGAATTATACACAGAATGAAAAGATTGAGCAAGTAACAGATTCAACAATGGTTGTCGGAGTTGATATCGGAAGCCAGATACATTATGCAAGAGCTTTTGATAACAGAGGACGCGAACTTACAAAACGTATTTTTTCTTTTCATAACGATCTGGAAGGGTTCAATTCTTTCAGCCTTTGGGCAGAGACACTTAAGACTGAGAATAAAAAGATTGCAGTTCTGATAAGAGACCTGGTATACAGCCGTGACGGGATCATGAAGCAGCACAACATATCTGCAAACAGGATTCAGAGATGGCTTGCAATACATTTCCCGGAATATCTGGGATTATACACACGATTTGATGCAATAAGCGGCCTGACAGTGCTTGAAAAAGCACCATTGCCAAAAGATGTGATCGCACTTGGAGTAAATGGGATCCGAAAGATCTGGCATGATAAAAAGATGCGTGGCAGAGGAGTTACTGAAGATAGGGCAAAGACCCTGGTTGAAGCTGCGCACAACAGTGTTGGACTTGACGGAGGGATTGGAACAAAAAGTGAATTATATATGCTGCTCAGGTTTCCAGCACGGTTTATCTTTGCGGAGAATCGAAGACAAGTACCGTCTGGGCATCTATTGATCTGAAGCAGCGGCAGCTTTTTGATCTGGATTAAAATTTACATAATCTTTATTTGATTATTTGAAAAAACAGTGCTATAGTAAAGTTGGTTCCGGTAAACGGATGATTTATGGATCCCAGAAGAGGACCGGGCGGAACCAAATTACTGTTGACCGGTCAGGATCTGGATCAGGAAAGAAGGAAGAGGGAAAAAATTGCGTAAAAAATCACATATACTGTTAGGCAGATACCTGGCTGACCAGATGTCTGAGGTGTACAGTCTCCAGCAGCACAGAAAAGCGTTTTGCCTGGGCAATATCATGCCTGATCTGAAACCATCGTTTCTCACCACCAGACATGAGTTTTTCGGAACATTCGATCACCTCCAGAATAAGATGAGGGCGCTTGTCGAGAAGAACCCGGAGGAAGAGAATGCCAGAGTATACTGGAGAAGATTCGGTGAGGTCATGCATTATATGGCTGATTATTTTACTTTTCCTCATAACAAAACATACAAAGGAAATCTTGCAGCACATAATTCTTATGAAGCTGAGCTGAAGAACCGCCTGAGAGAATGTATCCTCAGCGGCGCAGCAGACAGCCAGCTGGAAGAAGCGAAGCAGTTTGAAAGCTTTGAGGAACTTGTGGAATATATCCGTGAGCGTCATGCATATTATCTGGAAAGCCCGCGGTGCATTGCCGATGACATCCGTTTTATCCTTCGGGTGTGCTATCAGGTTGTACAGGGGATTTTTCAGCTCTGTGTCAGAAAACAGTTTCATATGGGCGGACAGCCGGCAGTGACTGTCTGACAGTATATAAAAAGCCGCAGTGTGTGAGAGCACTGTGGCTTTTTTACGTTATGGTAAACTCTAAAAAATCTTACAAAAATGTGAATAAAAAGTGAAAAATAGATGAATTGAAGGAGATATCCTACCAGAACAGTTGATTTCACGATTTTCGTATGCTAAAATAAATTGAATTAAACTTTAAGTTATCAAACGGTTTAAGGCAGACCTTTATTATAGGGGAAGTAAAGGGATGTTCAAGGAAAGAAGGGAGCATCTTAATAAATATGAAGAACAAGTACCTGAATAAGTTTTTTTGCATCACGATGTTATCAGCTATGGTACTGGCAGTTCCAACCGGAGTAAAAGCCGCCGAGGAAGCAGATAATGTTGTTGCTGAGGAAGGTGTTTCAGGAGACGGGAGCGAGGTAAGTGAACCGGAACCAGAAGTTCCGACAGAACCGGTGCCGACAGCTGCACCGGAACCGGAAATAACTGCTGCACCTGACCCGGAACCAACTACAGCGCCGGAGCCAACAGATACACCGGCACCTGCGCCGACGGAAACACCGGAGCCAACTGCAACACCTGCGCCGACGGGAACACCGGAGCCGACAGCGACACCTGCACCAACGGCAACACCGGAACCGACAGCGACACCTGCACCAACGGCAACGCCGGAGCCAACCGCAACACCTGCACCGACGGCAACACCGGCCAGGGATGACTCTGCAAAGGTACAGGCGGTGATCCGGAAGATCAAAGCACTGGCAGGCAGAACGATCACAGCAGCAGATAAAGCGGAGATAGATAGCGTACGTGCAGCTTATGAGGCACTGTCTAATACAGAAAAGGCCAAGGTTACGAATTATAAGATCCTGACTGAGGCAGAAGCCAAGCTTGCAGCTGTCGACAAGAACGACAGTGATAACAAAAAAGGCAACAAAAAAGATAACAAAAAAGATGATAGCAGCACGGAAGATAACAAGAATACAGAGATCACAGATGGAAATAACGCCACAGCAACACAGATCGGAGATCCTGTTTATGTGACAAATATGGTATCCAATCTCCATGCGGGCAAGGATTTTTATCTGGATAGTCTTAAGAGCAATTATCATCTGTCCTTCTCCGATGATTTTGCTTCTGTAATGGAAGAGATCGAAAGAGAATATAAAGAGAAGAACAAGCTTACCGATACGGAGAATACACTTCTGGTAAGAAACTGGCAGGATATCCTTGCTGTTTATATTTACGAAAAGAGCAAAGCAGGAGCAACGTCATTTACATTGGATGCATCCTGCAAGGATGATCTGGCAAGGATCTTTGCGGAGATGAACCCCATCGTCAGGGACAAGCAGGATATTACCAAGATATCCTACGGAAATCGTAAGATCAACTACTACATCAAGAAGAACAATATTGCAAAGGAAGACAGAAGCGTCCTTAAGAAATATGTGGAAACAGACTGTAAGCTTCTCTGTGCGGTAGTTACCGCATCCAAAGGCTTTGTCCGTGAAAGTGTGGGAGACAATGTTTCTGAGGATCGTGTAGATGTTATCACCGCAGCGTATTCACTGGTTGGTAAGGTCGGATATTTCTGGGGCGGTAAATCTACGGTGATCGGAGAAGATCCAAGCTGGGGCTCCGTTGAGAAGGTATCTGCAGACGGCAGCAGAAGCTCCGGTACGCTCCGTGCATATGGTCTGGACTGCAGCGGCTTTGTTACCTGGGCAGTGATCAATGGATATAAGGATCAGGGAATGCAGGCAGCAGTTGGAGACGGAACCTCTGACCAGTGGGAGAAGGCCGGTGTTGTCAGCGAAGCAGATGCACAGCCAGGAGATCTGGTATTCCAGAGAGGACCGGAAGCAGGAAGCAACAACCACGTTGGTATCCTGTGCGGAAAGACGGATTCCGGCGACTGGATCGCAGTACATTGTTCCTCAAGCAAGAATGGTGTAACGGTTGGTGAGGCATACAGTGCAAGCTTCCGTTATATCAGAAAGCCATCCTTCTATCAGGATACAACAGCGGAGGAAAATGAGACCACAGCTACAGAGAATGATGTTCTGACAGAGGAGAGTGCAGAAAAGCTCCTCACGGATGTGGTTAGATCTGATGCACTGAAGGATGCACTGGCATCCGGTGATACTGTTTCCAGTGACCTTCTTGCAGATTTTAAGAATAAGGCTTTGCAGGAGGATGAGGAAGAAGATGAAGTTGAGACGCTGACTCTGGATCAGGAGACCATGGACGATGCAGTGGATACATTTGATGATGATGTAGAAACACTGGAAATGGAAAACTAAGGGACAGCGATTGAAGATAAGGGCAGTCTCCCACGGGAGGCTGCCCTTTCTTACAATCGCTGCTTCAGACATAGGACATGATATTATGAAAAAAAGAAATTTCTGCCCCATGGCAGCCGCAGTGCTTACAGCTGCAGTGATCCTTCAGCCCTTTAGCGCTTCGGCAGAGGCACTGGATCAGATCTGCTCCATAGCAAAGAGCATTATTTCAGGCGAACCAAAGGAAGTAGAGGAACTGCGTCAGATGGAGGTTGCCCAGAGCGAAGAAGGGCATCAGGAATATTATTTCAAACAGCTTACGGAAGAAGAGCAGAGAGTATATCGGGAGCTGCTGAAAGGAATCCGTGCCCGGGAAAAGGAGTTTTATCTGACAATCTCCGATGATGACAGTATTGACAGAAGCTATCATGCAGTATTGAAAGACCACCCGGAGATATTCTGGGTCCACAATCGTGAAAAAATCTACAAAACTACGTATTCAGACAGTGATTACTGCGTTTTTACTCCGGGCTATACTTATACAGACGGCGAGATCGATGAGATACAGACGGCGATGGAGCAGAGCTTTCAGGAGGTCAGAGCCCTGATCCCGGAGGATGCCGGTGACTACGAGAAGGTACGCATTGTTTATACGTATGTGATTGACCATACCCAGTATCAGACAGGGGAGGATGATCAGAGCATAGCAGGTGTTTTCTGGAAAAAATCCGCAGTCTGTGCCGGATATGCAGGAGCTGTCCAGTATCTTCTGGAAAGGCTGGATATTCCCTGTATTTATGTGGACGGAAGCACAAAAGGAAGTACAGAGGGTCATGCATGGGATATTGTAAAAATTGGCCAGGAGTATTATTATGTAGATGCTACCAATGGGGATCAGCCGGATTTTCTAAATGGAGATGCCGCACAGCTGGAAGAGCATAAGACGATCATTTACGATTATCTCTGCCCTTTCCCGGAAGAATATGAAAAAACCTATACACCATCGGAAGAACTGACAGTTCCGGCATGTACTGCGAAGGATCTGGATTTTTATGTGCTGAACCAGGGGTACTTTGAAGATTACAGCTGGCAGGATATATATGATTATTGTAAGATGAGACTGGATAATGGCGCGGCTGTTGTGCGTTTCAAGTTTGGCGGTCAGGAAGCTTTTTCCGAAGCCTGCCAGGAACTGCTGGATGATGGCGTGGTACAGAATGTGGCACAGTATTATATGAAACTTCACGGACTTGGTCAGGTGGAGTATCATTATGGAGTGATGGATAATTTTTATACCATATATTTTATTTTCTGAAACATCTTTGGGAGGATTTCCGGAGGTTTTGGAAAGAGAGGAGTAAGTTATGAATATGGATATGTTGTCAAGAGGATTTGACATACTGCAGAGAGCAGGAGGTATGGAACAGATCAGCCAGCTGATGGTGATCGTATATGGAGTGCTCTGCGTTTTCGGGCTTTTGAACTGTATCCTGGGATATCGTATCCTCCGGTTCTGGATGATGATCTTTGGATTTATCATCGGAGCAGGCGCCGGCTTTGGTGTAACCTATATGTCCGGTGTTCAGGATAAAATGGTGATCGCAGGTGCCATGGCGGGACTGGGGATCGTACTGGCTGTTGTTTCGTTTCTGATCTACAGGGCAGGAATCTTTGTACTGGGATTTGGTATCGGAATAACATTGAGTATCTATCTGGTCCATCCGACCAGTTCTTTTTCTTTTTTCCTGTGCATCCTTATCGGCGTGGGACTGGGAGTACTTGCTATGCGTTATGCGAAAGGAGTGATCATTGTCGGAACCAGTATACTGGGTGGTGTTCTGGCAGGATTATCCATTGCAAAGATCGCAGGGCTGGCGCAGTTTCCATATGGCGTCGGTATGGCAGCGGGAATTGCGATCCTTGGTATGCTGATCCAGTTCGCCATCAACAAAGACCGATACGATGAGGAAGATGACGAAGAAGAGGATGACGACGATGGAACTCTGCCGGAGGAGACCAGGAAGCCGGCAGGAAGGGACCGTAGAGGAAACAGTCGTGAATACACCTCTGACCGTAACAGGGACGATCACAGATATACATACGAAAACCGGGCAAACGATGACCGGGAAAGCCGGGGTGAAAGACGTTCCCGCAGACCATCTGACAGAGAAGGACGCAACTCTGACAGACGAGAAAGAAATTATGCAGACAGCCGAAAAAGATCCGGAAGCGAAAGAAACAGCAAAGGCAGTTCCACTGAAAGAAGAAGCACTTCCGGAACATCCGGCAGAAACAGAACATCCGACAGAAATTATGCTTCGGATGACAGAAGAGGCCGCAGATACAGCCAGAGCAGCAGCACCAGGGAACGAAGGAATGCAGGAACGGGAAGCAGATCCCGCTATGCAGATCCGGAGGATCATGAAGACTATGATCGTTTTGATGAGTCGGAAAACAGGGACAGCTATGAAGATTTTGAAAAACTGCAGCAGAAAAGACGTCGGATGGATATTGAAAATATGGCGGATTTTGATGAGCAGGAAGAATATGGAAATTACAGGAATGACCCGGATCTGATGAATGATGAGGATCTGGATGAGCTTGATGAGTGGAAAGACAACTGAGAAAAATCCAAGGAGTGACAGAAATGGGAAAAGAAGCCAAAACAAACGCAATGAGAATGCTGGATCGAAAAAAAGTAAAATATGAAGCGATCGCATATGACTGTGGAGAGTTCATAGATGGGATCCACTGTGCAGACATCACAGGAGCCCCTCATGATCAGTCCTTTAAGACCCTGGTCATGGAAGGGAAAAGCGGCGGCTACTATGTGTTTGTAGTTCCGATCGAGAAAGAGGTGGACCGTAAGGCAGCCGCAAAGTCTGTAGGCGAAAAAACAGTAGATATGATCCATGTAAAGGATCTTACAAAGATCACGGGCTATATCCGCGGAGGCTGCAGCCCTCTTGGAATGAAAAAAAATTATCCGGTGGTGTTTGACCAGTCTGCCGAAAACTTTGATGAAATCTATGTAAGTGGTGGAAGAGTAGGCCTTACCCTGAAGGTACCGCTTAAAGATCTTCTGGATGTAACACAGGGCAAGCTTGCTCCGATCACCATGGAGTAAGCGCATATAAAACAGATAAAAAAACTCCCCTGACTGCCTGTAAAGGCGGAAGCAGGGGAGATTTTTTGTTACAGAAGCATGGGATTTAGTTATCCTGTGCGTCCTCTTCGTTAACCTGGAATACGTGACGCTTCTTGGCCATTTCGTCACTGGCAAGATACTCGTCGTAAGTGGTGATCTTGTCTACCAGCTTGCCGTTAGGAAGGATCTCCATGATGCGGTTTGCAGTTGTCTGTACAAACTGGTGATCGTGTGAGGTGAAAAGGATCACTCCCGGGAATTTGATCAGTCCGTTGTTCAGTGCTGTGATAGACTCCATATCCAGATGGTTGGTTGGCTCATCCAGGATCAGGATATTGGCACCGGAGATCATCATCTTGGAAAGAAGACAGCGAACTTTTTCACCACCGGAAAGAACACGGACACGTTTTACACCATCCTCACCAGGGAAAAGCATACGGCCAAGGAATCCACGGACGTAGGTTGCGTCCTTGATCTCGGAGTACTGTGTCAGCCAGTCGGTGATAGTAAGGTCGTTATCGAATTCCTGTGTGTTATCCTTCGGGAAATATGCCTGGGAAGTGGTAACGCCCCATTTGTAATTTCCTTCATCCGGCTCCATTTCACCTGTAAGGATCTTGAAGAAGGTTGTGATGGCCTGCTCGTTGGCGCCCACAAAGGCAACCTTATCTTCACGACCAAGAGTGAAGGAAATGTTGTCCAGAACCTTTACTCCATCAATGGTCTTGGACAGATTTTCCACCATGAGGACCTCGTTTCCGATCTCACGGTTCGGGCGGAAGTCGATGTATGGATATTTACGGCTGGAAGGACGCATGTCATCCAGCTGGATTTTTTCCAGGGCACGCTTTCTGGAAGTCGCCTGCTTGGATTTGGAAGCATTGGCGCTGAAACGGGAGATGAACTCCTGGAGCTCTTTGATCTTCTCCTCTTTCTTTTTGTTGGCCTCTTTCATCTGCTTGATCAGAAGCTGGCTGGATTCAAACCAGAAGTCGTAGTTTCCGGCATAAAGCTGGATCTTGCCATAATCGATATCAGCAGTATGTGTGCAGACCTTGTTCAGGAAATAACGGTCATGGGATACTACGATAACCGTATTGTCAAAATTGATCAGGAACTCCTCCAGCCATTCGATAGCAGGAAGATCCAGGTGGTTGGTCGGCTCATCAAGAAGAAGGATATCAGGATTTCCGAAAAGAGCCTGTGCAAGAAGAACCTTGACTTTCATACTACCGGTAAGGTCTGCCATCTGTGTATAGTGGAACTCGGTGTCGACTCCGAGACCGTTGAGAAGAGTAGCAGCATCGGACTCTGCTTCCCATCCGTTCATTTCTGCAAACTCACCCTCAAGCTCGCTGGCACGGATGCCATCTTCGTCTGTGAAATCTTCCTTTGCGTAAATGGCTTCTTTCTCTTTCATGATCTGATAGAGTCTTTCATTACCCATGATGACAGTATCCAGAACCGGATAAGCATCATATTTGAAGTGATCCTGCTGCAGGAAAGAAAGTCTCTGACCGGGGGTGATCACAATGTCGCCCTTGGTAGGCTCGAGCTGACCGGAAAGGATTTTGAGGAATGTAGATTTTCCTGCGCCGTTGGCGCCGATCAATCCATAACAGTTACCCTCTGTAAATTTGATGTTAACGTCTTCAAACAGCGCTTTTTTTCCAACGCGCAGTGTGATGTTATTTGCTGAAATCATATCATACCTCTTTTTTCATTAAATAAATATCGTTTCAATTACATACGAAAGCATTACAATCGTTTCCTATTGTACCGTAAACTGAAAAATTTGCAAGCTGTATTTTCCTTTTTTCGGCTAAATAAAGGAAAAACAGGGGATTACTATGAATCACAGGAAAATAATAACCTTTTATTATATAAAAAAATGGGTTATACTGTCGTATGTGGTAATGAAGTATTCCGGGGATATGGATATCCGGCTCTCTGGCACATCAGAAACACCCAGGAACGTGGCAGATCGGATGGAATGCGGAAACTATCATAAATCAGCAGCTTAGTTGAACAGAAGAGAGGTTAAAAATGTTTATCACCAGAGAAAGCGATTATGCGATGCGGGTTATCCGCGCATTGATGTGGGAGCCGCGTTTGAGCGTCAGCGAGATCTGTGAGAGGGAATCGATCACAGCACCCTTTGCATACAAGATACTGAAGAAGCTTCAGAATGCAGGGCTCGTGGAAGGATACCGCGGAGTTCATGGCGGTTACGCGCTGAAGAGAGATCCGGAAGAACTGTCATTATATGAGATATACAGTGCGATCGATCCGGATATGTCCATCATTGAGTGCCTGAACGGCACATATCAGTGTCCAAGGAACGGACAGGACGGAGTTCCCTGCCATGCACATGATGAGCTTAAGGAGATCCAGGATCAGCTGTGGACAATGCTCCGTCGGAAATCCATGAAGGATCTTTTCGGAAAAGAGGAGAAGTGATTCCCGGATGTGAGTTGGGATAAGCGTATGAGATGATAAGGAGAGCAGTTTGGAGAGGGAAAATTCCGAACAGCTCTTTTTTATTTGTGAAAAAGATAACGGCGTTTGTACAGGATAATATACAAAAAACAATGAAAGAAAATGGACATAACTGGGAATCTATGATATAATAACCAATGGAATTTTAGGCCTTCATAAGCCTAAATAATATATTTTTTAACAAACCTTTAAGGAGGAAAAAACAATGGCAAGAAAGATGAAAACCATGGATGGTAACCATGCAGCCGCTCATGCATCATACGCTTTTTCTGATGTAGCTGCTATTTACCCGATTACCCCTTCATCTGTAATGGCTGAGGCTACAGACGAGTGGGCAACTCAGGGAAGAAAGAACATCTTTGGACAGGAAGTACAGGTTACAGAGATGCAGTCTGAGGCAGGTGCAGCAGGTGCCGTTCACGGTTCTCTGGCAGCAGGTGCCCTGACTACAACCTACACAGCTTCCCAGGGTCTTCTGCTTATGATCCCGAACCTTTACAAGATCGCTGGTGAGCAGCTTCCGGGAGTTATCAACGTATCTGCCCGTGCACTTGCTTCCCACGCACTTTGTATTTTCGGTGACCATTCCGACGTTATGGCCTGTCGTCAGACTGGATGTGCAATGCTTTGTGAGTCTTCTGTACAGGAGGTTATGGACCTTACACCGGTTGCTCATCTTGCAGCAATCAAAGGAAAAGTTCCATTCATCAACTTCTTCGACGGATTCCGTACATCTCATGAGATCCAGAAGATCGAGACATGGGACTATGAAGATCTGAAAGATATGGCAGATATGGACGCAATCGCAGAGTTCCGTAACCGTGCTCTGAACCCGAACCATCCATGTCAGAGAGGTTCCGCTCAGAACCCGGATATCTTCTTCCAGGCAAGAGAGGCATGTAATCCATATTATGACGCTCTTCCGGCAGTTGTTCAGGAGTACATGGACAAAGTTAACGAGAAGATCGGAACAGACTACAAACTGTTCAACTACTACGGAGCTGCTGACGCTGAGCACATCATCGTAGCTATGGGTTCCGTAAACGATACCATCGAGGAGACAATCGATTACCTTATGGCAGCTGGCAAGAAAGTCGGTGTTGTTAAAGTTCGTCTTTACAGACCATTCTGTGCACAGGCTCTTATCGATGCAATCCCGGATACAGTTAAGCAGATCTCTGTTCTTGACAGAACAAAAGAGCCAGGAGCTCTTGGCGAGCCTCTGTATCTTGATGTTGTTGCAGCTCTTCGCGACAGCAAGTTTAGCGATGTTAAGATCTTTACAGGACGTTACGGACTTGGTTCCAAAGATACAACACCTGCACAGATCGTAGCAGTATATGAGAACACTGAGAAAGAGAAATTCACAATCGGTATCGTTGATGATGTTACAAACCTTTCTCTTGAGACAGGCGCACCACTTGTTACAACACCAGAGGGAACAACAAACTGCAAGTTCTGGGGACTTGGAGCTGATGGTACTGTAGGTGCTAACAAGAACTCCATCAAGATCATCGGTGATAACACAGACATGTACGCTCAGGCTTACTTCGATTATGACTCCAAGAAGTCCGGCGGTGTTACAATGTCTCACCTTCGTTTCGGTAAGAAACCGATCAAATCCACATACCTGATCCACAAAGCAAACTTCGTTGCATGTCATAATCCGTCCTATGTTAACAAATATAACATGGTACAGGAGCTTGTTGACGGAGGTACATTCCTTCTGAACTGTGCTTGGGATATGGAAGGACTTGAGAAACATCTTCCAGGACAGGTTAAAGCTTTCATCGCTAACCACAATATCAAATTCTACACCATCGATGGTGTTAAGATTGGTATTGAGACTGGCATGGGACCAACACGTATCAACACGATCCTTCAGTCCGCATTCTTCAAACTTACAGGAATCATTCCTGAGGAGCAGGCTATCGAGCTTATGAAAGCTGCTGCTAAAGCTACTTACGGACGTAAAGGTGATGACGTTGTTAAGAAGAACTGGGCAGCTATCGATGCCGGTGCTAAACAGGTCGTAGAGGTTCAGGTTCCGGAGAGCTGGAAGAACGCTGAGGACGAGGGACTCTTCATGTCTCACGCATCCCACGGTGCTCAGGATGCTCAGGACTTCGTAAACAACATCCAGTGCAAGATCAATGCTCAGGAAGGTAACAGCCTCCCAGTATCTGCATTCAAGGATTATGTAGATGGTACAACACCATCCGGAACAGCTGCATATGAGAAACGTGGTATCGCAGTTAACGTTCCTGTATGGGTTCCGGACAACTGTATCCAGTGTAACCGCTGTGCATACGTCTGCCCGCATGCTGCAATCCGTCCGGTTGCTATGACAGCAGATGAGACAGCTAACGCTCCAGAGGGAATCAAGACACTTCCTCTTACAGGAATGAAAGACTATACATTCACAATGACTGTATCCGCTCTTGACTGTACAGGATGTGGTTCCTGCGCAAATGTCTGCCCAGGAAAGAAAGGCAACAAAGCTCTTGAGATGGCTCCGCTTGAAGCTAACACAGAAGAGCAGAAATTCTTCGATTACGGTGTAACACTTCCTCAGAAGGAAGACGTTATCGCTAAATATAAAGAGACAACTGTAAAAGGCAGCCAGTTCAAACAGCCGCTCCTTGAGTTCTCCGGCGCTTGTGCAGGTTGTGGTGAGACACCATACGCTAAGCTGATCACACAGCTCTTTGGTGACAGAATGTACATTGCAAATGCTACAGGATGTTCCTCTATCTGGGGTAACTCTTCACCATCTACACCATACACAACAAACGCTAAGGGACAGGGACCTGCATGGTCAAACTCTCTGTTCGAGGATAACGCAGAGTTCGGTTATGGTATGCTTCTTGCACAGCGTGCGATCCGTGGCGGTCTGAAAGAGAAGATCGAAGACCTTGTAGCTAACGGAACAAACGAGGATGTTAAGGCAGCTGGTCAGGAATGGCTGGATACTTATGCTGTAGGCGCAACAAATGGTGCAGCTACAGAGAAACTCGTTGCAGCTCTTGAGGCTTGCGGATGTGACAAGGCTAACGAGATCCTTGCACAGAAAGACTTCCTCTCCAAGAAATCCCAGTGGATCTTCGGTGGTGACGGATGGGCTTACGATATCGGATTCGGTGGTGTTGACCACGTTCTTGCAAGCGGACGTGACATCAACGTTATGGTATTCGATACAGAGGTTTACTCCAACACAGGCGGACAGTCTTCCAAATCTACACCGACAGGTGCGATCGCTCAGTTCGCAGCAGGCGGAAAAGAGACTAAGAAGAAAGATATGGCATCTATCGCAATGAGCTATGGCTATGTATATGTAGCACAGATCTCCATGGGTGCTGACTTCAACCAGACTGTAAAAGCAATCGCAGAGGCAGAGGCATATCCGGGACCATCCCTGATCATCGCTTACGCTCCATGTATCAACCATGGTATCAAGAAAGGTATGAGCAAAGCTCAGACAGAGGAAGAGCTGGCAGTTAAGTGCGGATACTGGCACAACTTCAGATTCAACCCGGCTGCTGAGAACAAGTTCAGCCTTGATTCCAAGACACCGGATATGGAGAACTATATGGACTTCCTGAACGGTGAGGTTCGTTACAATTCTCTGCAGCGTCAGAATCCTGAGAAAGCTGCAAGACTGTTTGCTAAGAACGAGTCTGAGGCTCAGGCTAGATATGAGTATCTGCAGAAACTTATCACTCTTTACGGAGCAGATAAGAAAGAAGACTAATTATTGATCAATAGTTACTGTTTATACAGTGTGCTTGCTGATTAAGCATTAGGTGACAGGCCTGCGGTGTTTAGCGCACCGCAGGCCTTTTTTCATATACAGGAGAGACATATATGAAGAGAATTTTTTCGAAGGAGAAATCCCGGAAAGAGAAAAAAGCAGATTTTTATATTCTGTATACGATTGTTTTTGCGGCGATCTCGCTGTTTATTTACAGTTGTTTTTATTTCAATGGAAAATCCCTGATCTGGAGTCATGACGGTGTTCCGCAGCACATCAATGCATTGGCCTATTATGGAAAATATCTGCGGAATGTTCTGCAGACGCTGGTGACGGAGCATAAGCTTTCCCTTCCTATGTGGGATATGCATATCGGATACGGTTCCGATATCCTTACAACACTTCATTATTATGCGATCGGTGATCCGCTGACCTTACTGTCCGTTTTTGTACCGGAAAAAGACACAGAGATCTTATATGAGATTCTGATCTTTCTCCGCATTTATCTGGCGGGTATCACATTCAGCATTTACTGCTTTTACCGCAAGAATCCCAAACAGGCCACATTTCTTGGAAGCCTTGTTTATATTTTTGCAGGATGGACCATTTATGCGTCCATGAAGCACCCATATTTTTCCAATCCCATGATCTATCTGCCGCTGGTCCTTATGGGAATTGAAAAGATTTACAAAAAAGAAAAGCCATACTTTTTTATCTGTGCGACGGCTGTAGCGGCAATGTCTAATTTTTATTTCTTTTATATGATCAGTATCTTTATGGTGCTGTATGCAGCTTTCCGGTATTTTGGAATATTCCGCAAGCGTTCAGTAAAAGATGTATTTCAGTGGTTCCTGAAATTTGCTGGCTTTTATCTGGTCGCACTTATGATCGCTGCACTGATCTTTTTACCTGTGGTCATGACTCTGTTTGGAACAGAGCGCTTTCAGGCGCAGAATTATGTGCCGCTGTTATATGACCGCATTTACTACGAAAAATATCTCGGCTGCCTGATCGGCGAAAATATGATCCAGTGGGGAGTTGCTGGATATTCCGCAGTCGCAATGGCAGGCGTGTTTGTGATCTTTTCCAAAAAGAAAAAATATACGGGACTGAAGCTGGGCTTTGTGCTTCTGAATCTGTTTTTGCTGATCCCCTTTGCAGGTCATGTACTGAATGGATTTTCATACGTGTCCAACCGATGGATCTGGGCGTATGGAATGCTGATCGCATATATCCTGGTACAGGCATATCCGGAACTGTTTACGCTGGGCATCAGGGAAAAACGACGGATATTTGTGATGCTGCTGATATATGGCGTGCTGGCACTGTTTTCAGAATCCGCCCGTACGGAACGCAATATCATGGCACTGATGATGCTGGTCCTGGCTGTGTTTACAGTGGTTTCCTACGGAAACGTATTTACACAGGGAAAATATCTCTGTGGAATGATCGTGGCCGTGCTTGTGACAAGCATCCTTCTGAATGTTTCATACCAGTATTCTTACGAAAAAGATTATCTGTCAGAATTTGAGGAAAAGGATCAGGCGCTGGAGAAGCTTCAGTCCGGACCGGACAAAGCAATCCGGTCAATGGACGATTCAGCGGTTACCAGATATGATCAGTACAAAACGGGCTCTTATGTAAACACTGCAATGTATATGGGAACCAACAGTACTTCCTATTATTTCAGTGTGGCCAATGGAAATATCAGCCGTTTCTTTGATGAGATGTATCTGAATACCCCCTGGGATTATCATTACAGCAGCCTGGACGGACGGAGTATCCTGGATCGTCTTGCCTCGGTGAAATATTTTGCCATCAAAAAAAGCGGATATGGGTATCTGCCATACGGCTATGACAGTGAAGCAGCAGTCACAAAAAAATACAGGATCTACGAAGACGAGGATTCCCTTCCTCTTGGTTATACCTATGATTCCTGGATCTCCAGAGAAAACTATGAAAAGCTTTCCGTGACCGAAAAGCAGCAGGCGCTCCTGCAGGGGGCAGTTCTGGAGGACAGCAGTCTTCCTGAGACAGACCTCACCTTTGACGATAAGAAAGCAGATTTTACACTGGAAGCAGGAAAAGGCTGTAAGATCAAAGACGGAAAGATCATTGTGGCCAAAGAAGGAGCAACCGTACAGATCGGATATCAGGGAGAGCCGGAGGCTGAGGTTTATCTTGTGGCAAAAAATCTGGATTTTAATGCCTATTCTCCACGTGCAGTGGTCAGTGATAAAAAATGGGATTCCATGACAGAATATGAGAAGAATACTGTGCGTTATGAAGACAATAACTGGCGCTACTGGAAAGAAAGCAAGGAATCAGCAGTGGATGTTTCGCTGGGCTCCGTGGACAAGACTATCCGGATCTTTACAGATAAATACAACGGCTACAGCGGAAGACATAATTTTCTTCTGAATATGGGATATAAAAACTATTCTGCAGGAACTATGACACTGACATTCTCCATGCCGGGAGAATATACCTTTGATGATCTGTATGTGGTATGTCAGCCCATGGCTTCTGTTGAAGAACAGACAGAGGAGCTTGGAAAAGAAAGTCTTCAGAATATCAAAACGGAGACAAATTGCATTCGTGGAGATATCACAACCACTTCCGATAAGATCCTGGTATTTTCCATTCCCTACAGCGCAGGCTTTACCGCCTATGTAGATGGAGAAAAAACAGAACTTGTGCAAGCAAACAGTATGTATATGGGACTGGAATTAAAAAAAGGCAGGCATACGATCGCACTCAGATATTGTACACCGTATATTGTGCCCGGAATGATACTGACGGTGCTTGGCCTGATCCTGTTTGCCGGGATCGTAATATCTTACCGGCGCAAGGGAAAACAAAAAGAAAGGGGAAAACAGGAGAAATGAGCCGATTATCGGTAGTTTTGCCTGCCTGTAACGAGGAACCGATGGTGGAGAAAACCTGCCGGACTCTCAGAGAGCTCCTGGGGCAGGCCGGGATCCGTTATGAACTGGTCCTGGTAGATGACGGTTCCTCTGACGGGACCTGGGCAGCCATAGAAAAAGTATCCAGGGAAGATAAAAATGTGACAGGTGTGCATTTTTCCAGAAATTTCGGAAAAGAAGCAGCAATCGTGGCCGGCCTTGCACAGGCATGCGGAGATGCGGTGGCAGTGATGGACTGTGACCTGCAGCATCCGCCGGAAATCCTCTTGGAAATGTACCGGCTCTGGAAGCAGGGCTACGAGGTTGTGGAGGGCATCAAGAAAAACCGGGGAAAAGAAACTCTTTTTCACAGAAAAAGTGCCGGATTTTTCTATCGGATCATGTCCCGTGCCACCGGCTTTGATATGGAAAACGCTTCCGACTTCAAGCTGCTGGACAGGAAAGCGGTGGAGAGTGTTCTCGCCATGCCTGAGCGCAGCATGTTTTTCCGGGCGGCATCATCCTGGATAGGCTTCAAAAGCATCTCCGTACCTTTTGAGGTGCAGGAGCGTGAGGCCGGAGAATCCAAATGGTCTGCAGGAACGCTGATCAGCTATGCGTTTCGGAATATCGTGGCATTTACAACACTTCCGCTGCAGTTTGTAACAGCCGGTGCTGTGGGCTGCTTTGGGTGCTCCCTGCTCCTTCTGGTTTATTCTCTGGTCCGGTATTTTTCCGGGCATGCGGTGGAAGGCTATACCACACTTCTGATCGTGATGCTTTTTATTGGAAGTGCTGTGATGATGAGCCTTGGGATCATCGGATATTATATCGCCAGGATCTATGAGGAAGTAAAACGTCGTCCAAGATATATCGTATCAAAGATCATACGAGGAGGAGATACCAATGAAAAAGTGGATCCTTAAATTCTATGAAAATGATGTGATCCGTTATATTTTCTGGGGTGGTTGTACGACTCTCGTAAATCTGTTAAGCTTTTATATCATGAGGGCAATGGGAATTCCACTGATGAGTGCCAACATCATGTCGATCATCCTGGCGATCCTGTTTGCCTATGTTGTGAATTCCAGATTTGTATTTCATGACCGCTGTGAAACATGGAGGGATCATATACGGCCCTTTCTGAAATTTATAAGTGCCCGTCTGGTGACCATGGTCATTGAGGTAGGTGGCGTATGGCTTCTGGCGGAGATCCTGGGATTTCGGGATATGTTTGCAAAATTCTGCACACAATTTATCGTGCTGGCGTTGAATTATATCTTTAGTAAATTTATTATTTTTACCACAGGTAAAAGGATTGGAGGTAGCAAATGATGACTTTGGATGAGGCAGTGAAGAAAGTCCGCCCTCTGGATGAAAAGGCTATGGAGGGGGCGAGAAAGAGATGGGACAGTATTGCAAAGCCCCTGCATTCTCTGGGAGAGCTGGAGAATATGCTGACACAGATCGCCGGTATCACAGGTACTCCGGAGGTACGTGTGGAAAAAAAAGCAGTGGTTGCCATGTGCGCGGATAACGGAGTTGTAGAAGAGGGGGTGACCCAGACCGGACAGGAAGTGACGGCTGTTGTGGCTGAGAATTTTCTGGAAGGGACTACTACCTGCTGTGTGATGTGCCGTCAGTGTGGAGCAGAGCTTTTTCCTGTAGATGTGGGAATGGTCACAGATACAAAGGTCCGTACAGATCTTAAGGTTGCTTATGGGACCAGAAATATGACCAGAGAGCCGGCAATGACCAGAGATCAGGCGATCCGTGGCATCGAAGCCGGAATTGCCATGGCAGAGGAGCTGAAGGAAAAAGGCTATCAGGTTCTTGCAACCGGCGAGATGGGCATCGGAAATACTACCACCAGCAGTGCGGTAGCAGCTGTGCTTCTCGGAAAACCGGTGGAAGATATGACCGGACGTGGTGCCGGATTGACCAGTGAAGGGCTTGTCCGGAAGATCAATGCGATCAAAAAGGCGATCGCCCTGAATAATCCGGATCGTTCAGATGCCATTGACGTCCTGGCAAAGGTAGGTGGACTGGATATTGCAGGAATGGCAGGAGTATTCATTGGAGGAGCAGCACTTGGAATGCCGGTTGTCATGGACGGATTTATTTCCTGCGTATCTGCACTGATCGCAGTAAAGATCTGCCCGCAGGTAAGTGATCATATCCTTGCGTCTCATGTATCCAAAGAGCCTGCAGCACAGCTGCTCTTGAAGGAGCTTGGCAAGGAAGCGATCATCCACGCCGGCATGTGCCTGGGCGAGGGAACCGGAGCTGTGGCACTGTTTCCGATGATGGATCTGTCCTGTGCAGTATATAATTCCATGAGTACCTTTGGTGATATCAATGTAGAACAGTACGAGGAGCTGAAATAATATGCTGGTTGTTGTAACAGGAGGCAGCGGAAGCGGAAAATCTGCTTTTGCGGAAGAAACCGTACTTTCCTTTGGCGAAGCCAGAAGGATCTATATCGCCACCATGCAGGCTTTTGACGAAGAAAGCCACAGGCGCATCCGCAGACACCGGCACATGCGTGCAGGAAAAGGCTTCGAGACAATTGAAAGATATACAGAGCTGGATGAGCTGCTCATCCCGAAGGACTGCGTGGTCCTTCTGGAGTGCATGTCCAATCTGGTTGCAAATGAGATGTTCCGGGAAGGCGGCTTCCACCCGGAGGTGGCAGAAAAGATCACAGAAGGAGTGAAAAATCTTCTTTCCCAGGCAAAGCATGTGGTGATCGTCACCAACGAGATCTTTTCAGACGGGATCCTCTACGAGGAAGAATCAGAACAGTACAAAAAAGAGCTGGGACAGATCAACCAGAAGCTGGCAGAGATGGCAGAAGAGGTTGTGGAAGTCGTATACGGGATCCCTGTATGGCATAAAGGAGGAAAGGAAGCATGAAAAGTTTATGGAACAGTTTTAAGGCAGCCTTTGCCATGTTTTCAAAGATCCCCATGCCCATGGTGGACTGGAAGAAGGAAAACATAAAATATATGATGTGCTTTTTCCCCTTTGTGGGTACTGCCATCGGCATCCTGACCTGGCTTGCAGGAGGGATCCTCGGAGTGCATGCAGCTCTGGAGCCATTTTTTCTCGCTGTGATCCTTACTGTGATCCCGGTATTTGTTACCGGCGGCATTCATGTAGATGGGCTTCTGGACACGTCAGATGCATTAAGCTCCTGGCAGGAACGCACAAGGAGGCTGGAGATCCTGAAGGATTCCCATGCAGGTGCATTTGCCATTATCACAGCCTGTGTATATTTTATCCTCTGGCTGGGAGCCTGGGATCAGCTCCTTGGAAATTATAACGGGATCTGTATCATGAGCCTGGGCTTTATGATGTCCAGATGTCTTTCCGGGATCGGTGTGATCACATTTCCCAAGGCAAGGACAGACGGGACTGTGGCAGAATTTTCCAGAAATGCGTCAGAGATCGCAGTGCGAAATGTTCTTATCACGATGTTTGTGATCCTTGCAGCGCTGATGATATGGGTAGATCCGGTCCTGGGTGTTCTGGCAGCTGTCAGCGCACTTCTGGTATTCTGGTGGTATCACTATATGGCTTTGAAATATTTTGGAGGGACCACAGGTGATCTTTCCGGATTTTTCCTTTGCATCTGCGAGGTTGTGATGGCACTGGTGCTTGCTTTTGGTGGCACGTTTAATCTGTAATGAAGATTTGGATGAGGTAAAAAAGATATGGAAATGATAATCGGAGGCGCATATCAGGGAAAAGCTGCCTATGCAAAAGCACAGTTCCCGGATGTGGACTGGAAATTCGGAGGAGAGATCACAGAAGAGGAGCTTCTGAAGGCAGCGGGTGTTCTGGGATTTCAGGAATACATAAGAAAAGCTCTGAAGGCAGGAGAAGATCTCACCGGCCTGGCAGAAAAGCTGACACAGCAGGATCCGGATGTGATCCTTGTCAGTGAGGAGGTAGGCTACGGGATCGTTCCGGCGGATGCTTTTGAACGGCAGTACCGAGAAGCTGTTGGCCGGGTGTGCACTGCACTGGCTGCAAAAAGCAGCAGGGTCACAAGAGTGGTATGCGGGATCGGGACGGTGCTGAAGGATGATTAGATTATATCTGATACGACACGGACAGACACCCGGAAATAAGCTTCAGCGTTATATCGGAACAACGGATGAACCGCTGAGCACGGAGGGAAAGGAATTTCTGGAAAAGCTGACCTATCCCATGCCGGAGGCCCTTTATGTAAGTCCGCTCTGCCGCTGTGTGGAAACTGCGGGGATCCTTTTTCCAGGAAAAAGCTTTCATATTATCGAAGAGCTTTCCGAGTGTGATTTTGGAGAGTTTGAGAATAAAAATTATAAAGAGCTTTCCGGAAATCAGGATTATCAGAGGTGGATCGACAGCAATGGAACGCTTCCTTTTCCGGGAGGAGAAAGTCGAGAAGCGTTTAAGTGCCGGAGCCTTACTGGATTTCAGAAGGCTGTCACACAGTGTATCCGTAACAACATAAAGACAGCGGCTCTTGTGATACATGGCGGTACAATCATGAACATTATGGAAGAATATGCGGACAGACCCAGGGCTTTTTATGAATGGCATGTAAAAAACGGCGGCGGTTATCTGGTAGAGCTGGAGCCTGCGCTGTGGCAGAAGGGACGAAGAGAGCTCTGTGTCCGTGAAGCATATATGGAGGGTTAAGTTATGAATGAACAGAAGATCAGCTGGAAACGCAGTGACTTGAAATGGCGCGGAAAACAGGCATTCAAAAAAAATTACTGGTCAGCAGTGCTGGTAAGTCTGGTGCTGGCTATTGTGATGGCAACCGGCGGAAGCGGTGCGGCCACTGGCAGTGCCGGAAATGTGGTAAGTCCGGACTACGGTGTTACAACGTATCGTTTGGGTACGGATATCAATGGTGTTACTTCTTATGTCAGCCATGTATTTCGCTCCCCACTGGCAGTGCTTTTTGCACTTCTGAGTGCCAGTGCCGTGGTAGCTGTGGCTCTGATCGGAATTCTTTTTCATTTCTTTGTGGGAAATGTTTTGGAGGTAGGCGGAAGAGATTTTTACATTGAGAACCTTTATTCTGTACCCGGGCCCGGAAAGCTCCTCAGTGTATTTCGTTCCGGGAATTACGGTAATATCGTAAAAACCATGTTTTTACGGGACCTGTATCTTGTATTGTGGACGCTGCTTTTTATTATTCCCGGAGTGGTAAAATCCTACGAATATAAGATGATCCCTTATCTTCTTGCGGAATATCCGGATATGAGCACAAAGGAAGTATTTGCAAAAAGCCGTGAGATGATGAACGGACAGAAGATGGATACCTTTATCCTGGATCTTTCCTTTATTCCCTGGTCTGTCCTTTCGGCAATTACGGCCGGGATCGCGGGACTCTTTTATGTATCCCCGTATAAGGATGCAACCTATGCGGAGCTTTATGATACTCTTGCGGCAGGAATGCCGGGAAACGGACAGCAGGTGTATGAAGATGAAAACAGCGGCATATACGGATAAAATGATCCTTGTGAGAGGCGGCGGAGATCTGGCCACAGGAGTGATCCACAAGCTTCATCAGAGTGGCTATCAGGTCCTGATCCTGGAATGTGACCGTCCAAGTGCCATCCGCCGTCATGTGGCTTTTTGTGAAGCTGTTTATGACGGAACTGCAGAGGTAGAAGGCGTTGTGTGCAGGAGGATCACGGAGAACGATATCCGGACCCAGTGCAGGAAATGCTGGGCACAGGGAGAGATCCCCCTTCTGACAGATACCCATGGAAAACATATCCGCGAACTGGAGCCGGAGGCAGTGATCGATGCCATCCTTGCAAAAAAGAATCTTGGGACAAGCAGGGATATGGCACCACTGACTGTGGGACTTGGCCCAGGCTTTACCGCAGGGGAGGATGTGGATTACGTGATCGAGACCATGCGGGGCCATAGCCTGGGAAGGATCATAAAAAAAGGCAGTGCCCTGCCGAATACCGGAGTGCCGGGACTGATCGCAGGGATCGGAAAGGAACGTGTGATCCATTCACCGGCAGCCGGTAACATGAAAAACATCTGTCAGATCGCAGATCTTGTTGAAAAAGACCAGGTGATCGCCATGGTAGGTGATACGCCGGTGAAGGCTACCATTTCCGGCGTGATCCGGGGACTGATCCGGGACGGCTACCCTGTTTTTGAGGGAATGAAGATCGCGGACATCGACCCAAGGGCAGAACAGAAGAAAAACTGTTTTACGATCTCAGACAAGGCGAGGTGTATCGCAGGGGGAGTTCTGGAGGTGCTGCTTTCCTGCGGAGTGCTTCCGGGAACAGAGAAAGCTGTGAGGAATGAGAATCTGTGACCGATACAGAGCCTAGTGTCCCTGAAAGAAGTTAGAAGATAAATGGAGTGTGTCATGAAGAAAAATGAAAAAGCGCTTACTGTGGCATTCACAGGAGGCGGCGGAAAAACCAGTCTGATCCTTGGACTGGCAGAAATATTTTCCGGACAGGGAAAACGTGTGATCGTGACCACAACCACGCATATGGCATGGGAACCGGAACGTCCTTTTGCGGAGGCAGAGGACATTCCGGGAGCATGCCGGCTTATAGAACAATACGGATACGTCATCGCGGCTCATCACAAGGCCGGGCAGCCAAAGATTTCCGGCCCCGAAAAGGAGATCCTGGAAAAGCTGCCCGGCTTTTGTGATCTTCTTCTTGTGGAAGCTGACGGATCCAGGCGCCGACCCCTTAAAGTGCCGGCTGTTCATGAGCCGGTGATCCCTTCTTTTGCAGATGTGGTAGTAGGAGTGATCGGTCTTGACTGCATCGGCAGAAGGATCTGTGATACGGCACACCGTCCGGATGATGTGGCGGGATTTCTGGGAAAGCGTACAGATGAGCCTGTGACATGGATGGATGTGTGGAAGATCATCCGGTCTGAAGACGGATTGCAAAAAGGCGTGGACGGGCGAAGATTTCTTGCGTATCTGAACAAGGCAGATATTCTGGAGGATCCCTGTGTGGTGGAGAAGCTTATGGCACAAGGTCAGGAGTCTGGGATCATGATGATCTGCGGAAGCCTGCAGAGAAGTGTAAACAGCTAGTACAGCGAAAATTAAGTTTCTGCTATATTGACGCAGGATGATTTCTTCATCTGCAAGGCGGAGGAATGAGGCGTAGCGGTGGCTACGACGATTGACGACAACGCAGCAGATGAAAAATCAGGCAAGTCAATATGGCGGTTACTTAATATTCGCTGTACTAGAATCGAAAGGAAGTGGAGCGGTGATATGAAGCTGGGACTGATCATGCTGGCAGCAGGAAACAGCCGGCGGTTTGGAAGCAATAAGCTGCTGTACGGGATAGACGGAATGCCGATGTACAGGCATATCCTCCTGGAACTGAAAAAAGTGAAAGCAGCACTGGAGGAACAGGGGCACAGGTGTGAGATCACAGTTGTCACACAGTATGAGGAGATCGCGCAGGAAGCAGAGAAGCTTGGCGCGCGGTTTCTTTATAATCTGCATCCGGATGAGGGGATATCTTCCTCACTGAAGATCGGGCTGCGGGTCAACCGGGAGATGGATGCTTGTTTGTTTACGGTGGCAGATCAGCCGTGGTTGCGGTGGGAGACGGTTTTTGGACTGGTGGATGTGTTTTTGAGAGATGGGAAAGGGATCGCCTGTGTGGAGCATGATGGGAAGACCGGGAATCCCTGTGTCTTTTCGAAGAAGTATTATGGGGAGCTGATGGAACTTTCCGGTGATGTCGGAGGGAAGAGGGTGGTTGTGGCACATCGGGGGGATGTGGTTGTGATGAAGGTGGAGGATGGACGGGAGATGGTGGATGTGGATTTTGCGGACGGACGCCGGTGAGGTACCGTCTGGTTTGGGCTGGGCTTCGTCGGGGGCTGGCTTCTAAGGCGCTG
Source organism: Blautia sp. BCRC 81119 (assembly GCF_003184505.1). Taxonomy (NCBI): domain Bacteria; kingdom Bacillati; phylum Bacillota; class Clostridia; order Lachnospirales; family Lachnospiraceae; genus Blautia; species Blautia sp. BCRC 81119. Next base: position 95,681 of record NZ_QJHD01000002.1, read on the forward strand.
GAAATCTGCTAAAACCGCTGAAAAAAATCCAGAACTCGCTCCTGCGTCGCTCAAACAGCTGGATTTTTTCCAGCAACGCAGATTCCCACCGCCTAAGAAGCGCACCCCTCCTGCAGAGCCAGCCCAAACCAGACGCTACCTCGCCGGCTGACGTGCGAAGGAGTGGAGGGCTAGAGTGAAGGCGTGAGTTTAAAGAATATAGCGAAAAGAGTTGCTGACGTGCGAAAGGGGAGATAGGCTAGAGTGAAAGTGTGAAGTTTGTAGAAGCAGAGCATCGATGATGAAAGCACCGGCTGATGTGTGAAATCACCGTGTCTGAGACAATTTTCACTTATACAAAAGCCAGCAGGGAACCGCCCTGGCGTAGTGGGATGTTCTGCAGGAGTCCTGCTGATTCTTAGGTGGTGTGGTTTCTGCGTTATTCCAAAAAGTTCTGCTGTCTGAGCGGCTTGACGCGAGTTCAGAACTTTTTGGAATGGTTTTAGCAGAAGCCGCAGCACCTTAGAAGCCAGTGGACGACGAAGCCCTTCCCGCTACGCCAGGGCGGTTCCCTGCGTACGTTCGTTATTATAATATAGATATTTCCTACATAAAGTGATTCTTAGCCGCTTCTTCCTCAGCCAGACGAACCGTCTCACCGGAAGGATTGGAGATCACTGCTGAAGCTACGATCTCACAAGGCGGGTTCCCTTTTACACTGTCAACGGCAGCCGTAACAGCAGATACATCACCAGTCAGAAAAACAGTGGCATGACCACCACACTTCGTCTGCCAGGTAAGAAAAGAAACATCAGAAGTCTTCAGCATCTGGTCGATCACCAGGATCGCATTACTGCTGCCAACAACCTCAACTAAACCAAAAGCACCATAATTCATAAATCCGTCGCCCCCTTTATTTATTGATCGTCATCTTCAGTGCGATCTCAGTATCCTCAGAAGGAGAAGCGATCACAGTATGAGAAACAACCTTACCAAGAGGTTTGGCTGCCTCCAGCGCAACCTCCATAGCTGCATTAACGTCAGAAACAGAACCACGCATCTTGACACAGGCGCCACTCTTCAGACGGTTACGTTCAACACTCTGGATCCTGACATTGGCTGCTTTGGAAGCAGCATCAAGAGCGACAAAACAGGCAACCAGGTTATCCAGCTCAAAAACACCTACAGCCATGCCCTTATAATTATTATCCATAAAAATACCTCCATGCGGAATAGATTCCAGTAATGTGGTTTCTTGACCGGTTTTACGTGGAATCATTACCGTTTTTATGGATTTATTATAACTTTTTTAGACAAAAATAGCAAGAAATAAATACACAGATAACAAAGTATTACTGAGAACGGAGTGAACAGTAGTTCATGAAGAGAACAGCAACGCAAAGTTTACTTTGGACGCCGGATATAGTATATTAATTAAATAAGAAATAGCAGGAAGGTGTAAAGAAATGCAGATACATCAGACAGACTTTTCAACAGGAAATGTCTATCGTAACATTATGGAAGTGGCTGTGCCGATGATCATTGCACAGATCCTAAACCTCCTTTACAACATTGTAGACCGGATCTATATCGGAAGGATTCCTGAGATCGGAGCCACTGCACTGACAGGAGTGGGACTGTGTTTTCCTATTATCACCCTGATCACCGCATTTACCTATCTTTTTGGAAATGGAGGAGCACCGCTTTGCTCCATGGAACGGGGAAGAGGAAACCGGGAAGAAGCAGAAATGCTCATGGGAAACACCTTTGTGATGCTGATCGGCACAGGAGTGATCCTGACAGCCATTGGCCTTATCTTTTACAGACCGATCCTCTATGCCTTTGGCGCCAGTGATGTAACCTTTTCCTATGCGGCAGACTACATAAGGATCTATCTTCTGGGAACCCTGTTTGTGATGATCACTCTGGGAATGAACCCGTTTATCAACAGCCAGGGCTTTGGAAACACAGGAATGCTCACGATACTGATCGGTGCTGTACTGAACATTCTTCTGGATCCCCTGTTTATCTTTGGGATGCACATGGGAGTCCGGGGAGCGGCTTTGGCGACTATCATTTCCCAGTTCTGTTCCGCCATCTGGGTTTTACGCTTCCTTACAGGAAAAAAGGCGATCCTGAACCTGAAAAAAAGCGCCATGAGGATCTCCTGGAAAAGAGTGGGCAGTATCGTAAGCCTGGGTATGTCCGGTTTTTTTATGGCATTTACAAACAGTCTTGTGCAGGTGGTATGCAATGCCACACTCCAGACCTGGGGTGGTGATATCTACGTTGGTGTCATGACAGTTTTAAATTCTGTCCGTGACGTTTTCACCATGCCGGTCCATGGGCTTACTACAGGTGCTTCTCCGGTCATGAGCTTCAATTATGGAGAAAAAGCATACGACAGAGTCAAAAAAGCAATTAAATTTATTACAGCTGTCTGTGTGATCTATACCCTGGTAGGCTGGGGAATCCTGAAGCTGCTTCCGGAATTTTTTATCCGGATCTTTAACAGCGATCCCGGGCTTCTGGAAAAGGGAGTTCCCGCCCTTCATATTTACTTTTTCGGCTTCTGCTTTATGGCATTGCAGTTTACCGGGCAAAGCGTGTTCGTAGCACTTGGAAAGGCAAAAAAGGCCACCTTTTTTTCTCTGCTCCGAAAGGTAGTAATCGTAGTACCGCTGACGCTCCTGCTGCCTCATGTGAATGGCCTGGGAACAGACGGCGTGTTCTGGGCGGAACCGGTTTCCAACCTTGTAGGCGGCTGTGCATGCTTTTTCACCATGCTGGCGACGGTACTGCCGGAGCTGAACAAACGTAAGGCATAAGACGGGCCGGATAAAGGTTTGCGGGAAATTTTGATATGTGTTAGAATGGACAGGATGATTTTTCTGCAAACTAAGCAGAAATCTTAAGAAGGGCCGGCGTATAGCCGGACAGGAATGAGAGGAAAATATAATGGCTTTATTTCAGGCATTTCGGGCAGTAAGACCTGCTTCGGAAAAAGCAGAAAAGGTGGCTGCACTTCCCTATGACGTAGTCAGCAGAGAGGAAGCGAGAAAGATCGGGGAAAAAAATCCGGAATCTTTTCTCCATATAGACCGTGCGGAGATGGATTTGGATCCGGAAACCGATCTTTATGATCCGAAGGTTTATCAGAAGGCAAGGGAAAATCTGGATCGTTTCCAGAAAGAAGGGATCCTGATCCAGGATGAGAAACCGAACTATTATCTGTATGAACTGATCCGTAAGGGAAGATCCCAGACCGGGATCGTAGGTGTCAGCTCCATTGATGATTACATGAATGGTGTGATCAAAAAGCATGAGCTTACAAGAGAGGATAAGGAGCAGGACCGCATCCGTCATGTGGATGTCTGTGATGCCAACACAGGCCCTATTTTTCTGGCGTGCAGATATCCGGCAGAGCTTCTTACTCTTATGGAAGAATGGAAAAATGCACATGCTCCTGTGTATGATTTTACTTCCGATGATGAGATCACACATCGTGTATGGGTCGTAGATGAGGAAGAAAAGATCCGGACTATACATAGTCTTTTTGGCGGGATCTCCTCTATCTATATTGCAGATGGCCACCACAGAGCAGCCTCCGCAGTAAAGGTGGGACAGAAGAGAAGAGCGGAGCATCCGGATTACACCGGAAAAGAAGAATTTAACTTTTTCCTGTCGGTGGTATTTCCGTATGACCAGCTGACCATCCTTCCGTATCACAGGATCGTAAAGGATATCAAGGGTATGGAACCCAAAGCCTTTATTGGAAGCATGAAGTTTAATTTTGAGCTGATGGCAATGCCGGGATTTCCATGTAAACCGGTGGAGAAACACTGCTTCGGGCTGTATGTAGACGGAGAATGGTTCCATCTGAAGGCATATCCGGATATCTATGCGGGTAAAGACAGCGTAGGTCAGCTGGATGTATCTATTCTTCAGGATAAGGTCCTGGGTCCGGTTCTGGGGATCAGTGACCCGCGTACCGATGAGAGGATCCGCTTTATGGGAGGAAACCACCGGCTGAAGGATCTGGCAGCAGCTGCAGATGAGACAGGAGGAGCTGCCTTTGCCATGTATCCTACATCCATGGAGGAGCTGATGACGATCGCAGACGAGGGTAAGCTTATGCCGCCAAAGAGCACCTGGTTTGAACCGAAGCTCCGCAGTGGCCTTTTTATCCATAAGCTTTCAGACTGATGCCAGAGGCTTTATAGATTTTTAATAAAATGGTCAGGAAAATCTTAGGAAATCACTACAGATTGCTCACATTTGTCCGGTAAGATACAAGTATATGCTGAGCAAACGCGAAAGAGGGGTTTTCATGACAAACGAACAGTATTACGATTGTATCCAGCCATATCAGAACGCATGTCAGATCATGCGCGCCAAGCTTGAGGTGCTCAACGGAAGCCTGTATCAGAAGTCTTCCGTATCTCCGATCCACAATATCCAGGAACGGATTAAATCCAAGAAGAGCATCGAAAAGAAGCTGGAGAAGCTGGGACATTCGGACAGTGTGCAGAACGCCAAGGATCATCTCCGGGATATCGCCGGGATCCGTGTGATCTGCTACTTTATTGATGATATATACAATCTTGTAAATGCGCTGAAGCGGCAGAGTGAGCTGATCTTTATCAGGGAAAAGGATTACATACAGAATCCCAAGCCTAACGGATACCGCAGCTTTCACGTGATCATTGCAGTTCCGGTGTATTATCTGGATACCATGGAGTATTTTCCGGTGGAGATCCAGCTGAGGACGATGACCATGGATCTCTGGGCAAGCATGGAGCACCGTGTCTGTTACAAGAAGCTTCCGGAACATAGGGATGAGCTTGCGGAGGCCTTCTGTCAGTATGCAGATATCCTTGGAAAGATCGAGGAACAGTTTGAAGCCTACAATGAAACAGGAATGCTGGAGGAGATCACACCTGCCCAGATTACTGAGAATTCGACGGAGGGATAGGAATGGAGATCGAAGAGGAATTTATATCCGGTTTCTGCCGTACCATGAACGGGGGCGAAACCGTCTGCTGTGAGTATACACGGCAGGAGGACAGCAGCAGGAAGCTGACCTTTATGGACTGCGCGCATGAAAGATGTGTAAACACAGGCGCCTGTGAGATCTTCAAACAGGCCCATGAGCTGGAGCAGAAATAAAAGATCAAAGAAAAGAAAACAGTGAAAAAGCAATAATGATAAAACAGCAATAATAATAAAACAGCAATTATAAAAAATCACAGAATACAGGAGGAGTGCGTATGAAGCACACAGTAGATGCAATGGGGAAACAGTGTCCGATCCCGGTTGTGATGACCAAGAAGATCCTTGACAAGGCTGAGCAGGGAGACGAGATCTTGATCCTGGTAGACAATGAAACAGCAGTAAACAATTTGAGCAGACTTGCCGGAAGTACCGGATGCAGCTTCGTATCCAGAAAAACAGAAGGTGGTTACGAGATCAATATGACAGTAAAATCTGATCCTGCTGCAAGAAGCCAGGCAGAGCCTGAGATCGTCTGCACACCGGCTGTTCCGCAGGGAGATTATACCGTTGCCATCACTTCCGATAAGATGGGAGATGGAGATCCGGAGCTTGGCGGGATCCTGATCAAGGGATTTGTGTATGCACTGACACAGCTGGAGACACCGCCGTCAGTTATGCTGTTTTATAATGGCGGAGCCAGACTTACCGCACAGGATTCACCATGTATCGAAGACCTTAAGACCTTACAGGAGCAGGGAACAGAGATCCTGACCTGCGGAACTTGCGTGAACTTCTACGGACTGAAGGAACCGGCAGTGGGAACCGTAACAAATATGTATACCATAGCGGAAAAGCTCACAAAAGCAGGAAAAGTGATCCGTCCGTAAACAGAGAAACATATAGAAACAACAAAAGTATATAGAAACTTACAGAAGCAGACAGAAACAAATAGAAATATACAGAAATGCCGCAGAGCCATTTTGAAGCCTGCGGCATTTCTGACATCCAGTTGGTATCTGGTTGATATCCGGTTATGAGCAAGCAACGAAGCGGATCGGGAATATCCGCCTGACTTAGCTCCGAACTTACAATTCCACATCAAGCTGCTGCTGCCACTCAAAATGTGATTAAACATACTCACATCGAGATAATGCGGATTCTCACGAATACCGCTTACTGTTTCTTTGTGTATGCTTTTGAGTAACCGGAGTTATCTCTACTCACAGATCCTAAGTACACTCCACAGTCGTTAATTCCCGAAATAGCCTTCGGTACATACTTACGTTTGCGGGATCATGCAACTTCGTAAGTCTCTGCATCTCTCAGATTCCGTGCTGCATTGAGATCTCTGTCCTCAATATATCCACATGTGCATCTGTAGATCCTGTCTGAAAGTTTCAGATCTTTTTTAATACAGCTGCAGCAGTGGCAGATCCTGGAAGATGGATACCATCGGTCAACTACTCTCAGTTCGATTCCATATTCAGCACATTTTGTTTTCAATTTTGTCCGGAATTCATAGAATTTCTGGGACGCAACTGCTTTTGAGAGATGCCGGTTCTTCATCATCCCGGATATGTTCAGATCCTCAATCGTCATATGAGACGGCTTGGTTTTCACTATCTCAGATATTACCTTGTTGATATGATCTGTACGGATATTTTCTATCCGATGATGAAGTTTCTGTACTTTAAGCTTTTGTTTGCATATATTTGCTCTTTGAGTGGTCTCCCCTTTCTTTAAGTTCTCATATTTACGGGAAAGCTTTCGCTGTGCCCGTCTTAATTGTTTCTCAAGTTTTCTAATCCGTGCTGTTTTATTGATATTTCTGTATACAGTTCCATTTGATACAACTGCAAAGTCTTTCAGCCCCAGATCAATTCCAATCCCATCAGTGAAATTTCCATCTGCTTCCGGAGCAGGTATATCGACAAGTGCAGACACATAATATCTGCCTGCTTTCATGGAAACTGCCCCGCTTCGGATCACATATCCATCCTTAGAGGTCGGAATGTAACCTTTTTCTTTCAGCCTTATCCAGCCAAGTGTTGGGATCTTGATCCTGTGACGTTCACAGAGACAGTCTTTGGGATTATTCTTTACAAAATACATTTTTACATCAGATCTTCCTTTTTTCTTATATCTCGGGAAACTACTCTGATGATGAAAAAATCTTGAAAAAGCGGTACAGGCATTTTCGATTGCATTCTTTACCGATTTGGAACTGACTTCTCTGATCCAGAAATATTCCGGATGCCTTGGAAGGTATTCATTGTTCAGCCATACACTGAACGACTTGCCGCTCATAAATCTTTCACCGGCATCATAACGTTCTTTATTATGAAACAGGTAGAAATTATAAATATATCTGCATGTGCCGATTGTCTTATGTATTTTGATCTTCTGCTCTTCTGTAGGATCGATCTCTGTCTTGAAGCTCTTCAGCAATCTCCTCATCCTTTTCTATCTGTTTTTTATACTTACGAAGTCCATATAATCTACAGGAAAACACATGAAGGATGGAAATAATATCCTGTACAAGTTCTTCCTGTGGTGACAGTTCTTCATTGTTCACCACCAGTATCATTGTGTGGAATTTCATGCAGAATCTTTCAAACCAGTCGTATCCAAAACGGATAAATCTGTCTTTATGCGTGATCACTATGGTTTTGACCTTCTGCTCCATGACTTCGTCCAGTAATCCATTCCATTTCTTGCGGTTATAATTAAGTCCGCTTCCATAGTCTTCAATGCACTGGTCTACGATCATTCCTCTGGCATTACAGAACTGACGCAGAAATGCTGTCTGATCTTGAAGATCATCCCTTTGGTTTTTGGTAGATACTCTTGCATAAATAACAACTTTTCGTTTATCATGTTCTATATTTATACCTTTAAATTGAAGATACTGGTCATATGTGTAATAACGTCTGTCTGTTGGAGTTCGGTTTGCTTTTAAGATTCCCTCTCTGTCCCATCTCTGAAGCGTTTTTACAGAAACACCTAATAATTCCGCAAAATCTTTTGGTTTATAATTTGTGATATTTGATGTGTCCATAATATACCTCCATAAGTATATTTAAACACATTTAATATCTTTTTGCAATATATTTAGTTACTTATATCATCCTCCTCAATATGATGGCGCTTTGCATAGCCGGTAAGCATCAGTGTCAGTGCACCGTCGCCGGTCACGTTGCATGCGGTACCGAAGCTGTCCTGCAGTGCAAAGATGGTAAGCATCAGTGCAGTGCCGGAGCTGTCGAATTTCAGTATTCCGGTGATGATGCCAAGGGATGCCATGACGGTTCCTCCGGGAACACCGGGAGCTCCGATGGCAAAGATACCCAGAAGAAGGCAGAACAGAACCATGGTACCCGGCGTGGGAACGGAGCCGTACAGGATCTTCGAAATCGCCATACAGAAGAAAACCTCTGTCAGGACGGAGCCACAGAGATGGATGTTTGCAAACAGAGGGATCCCGAAGCTGACCAGATCCTTACGGAGTGGTTTTGCCTTGGAGGCACACTGCAGTGCAACGGCCAGTGTGGCTGCAGATGACATGGTCCCTACGGCAGTCAGATAGGCAGGACCATAATGGCGGACAACCTCCAGAGGATTTTCTCCGGAATAGATTCCTGCAAGGATGTAAAGAAGCGCCATCCAGATAAAATGTCCGGCCAGGACCAGTACGATGATCTTCAGAAAAACAGGCAGCTGTCTGGTAATGGTTCCCTCGTAGGCAAGGCCGCAGAAGGTAGTGCCGATAAATAACGGAAGAATGGGGATGATGATCCGAGCCACCAGAGAAAGAACGATTTTCTGAAATTCATCCAGGAGCCCAGTGATCAGCTTCGCCTTTGTCCAGGTGGCGGCAAGTCCCAGCATCATTGCAAAAACAAGAGCACTCATAACGGACATGATCTGCGGGATCTCCAGCTCAAAGATCACCTCCGGCAGCCGCTTCAGTCCTGCAGCATAGGAATGGATGGACAGATGTGGAATGATGAGAAAGCCAGAGGCTGTGGAAAAAAGCGCTGCGCCAACAGAGGAGCCGTAAGCGAGGACAACCGCAACACCCAGCATCAGCGAAGCATTTTTGCCAAGCCTGGTAATGGACGGAGCGATAAATCCCAGCACGATCAGCGGCACGCAGAAGGTAATGAGCTGGCCCAGAATGTACTTGATAGTAACTGTGATATTAAGAACTGCCATAGAGATTCCGTTGGTGCTGTACCGGTTCAGGATAAGCCCGGCTATGATCCCCAGGATCACAGCGACCAGCAGCTTAAATGGCAGACTGTTGAAAAAAGATGTTTTTTTCATTGGAAAACCTCCTCGGATAGTATAAAATAAAGCCAGAGTTTATTATAAAGGTATTTGATAAAAATCACAAGGAGGATGAAATGATTTATCTGGATAACGCGGCTACAAGCTTTCATAAGCCGGACTGTGTGCTACGTGCTGTGGTGGAAGCCATGCAGCATGCAGGAAACAGCGGAAGGGGCAGCAGCAGCGAAGCAATGGCAGCCTCAAGGCTTATTTTCAATACAAGATGCCAGATCGCGGAGATGTTTGACGTATGGGGACCGGAATGTGTGGCCTTTACATCCAATGACACGGAAGCGCTCAATATCGCCCTGCAGGGAACACTTCATCCAGAGGAGGGAACTATCCATGCGATCTGTACGGAGATGGATCACAACAGTGTGCTCCGTCCGCTGTACCGCCTGGAAAAAAAAGGCATGAAGCTTACGATCCTGCCGGCAGACCGCAAGGGACGGATCTCCCTTACGGAGCTTGAAGCAGCCATCCGTCCGGAGACGAAGGTGATCGTCTGTACCCACGCTTCCAATCTGACAGGAAATCTCAATGATATCCATGCCATCGGTGCGATCGCACAGAAGCACCAGAAGCTTTTTATTGTGGATGCTGCCCAGACAGCAGGAGTATTTCCGATTTCCATGAAAAAAGATCATATAGATATTCTTTGCTTTTCCGGACATAAGGGCCTTATGGGACCCCAGGGCACAGGCGCCATCTGCGTTCGGCCGGGGGTATCTGTGGAGCCTCTGAAGGTAGGCGGAAGCGGCGTCCTCACCTTTCAGAGAGAGCATCCGCAGGATATGCCGGAGACACTGGAGGCAGGCACCCTGAACAGCCACGGGATCGCAGGTCTTGGCGCAGCCATCAGCTGGATTACCGAAATTGGAACAGAACAGATCCGAAAAAGAGAGCAGCAGCTGATGTGGCGTTTTTATGACCAGGTAAAGGAAATTCCGGGAGTTACCCTGTACGGAGATTTTTCCAGGGAAGAACGCTCCCCTGTGGTGACTCTGAATATTGCAGAGATGGATTCGGCAGAGGTGGCCATGATCCTTGATGAAGAGTACGGGATCAGTGTAAGAGCCGGCGGCCACTGTGCACCGCTGATGCACAAAGCACTGGGAACCGAAAAAACAGGAGCTGTCCGCTTTAGCTTTTCTTATTTTAATACGGAAGAAGAGGTGGACACTGCTGCCGGGGCGGTAAAGGAGCTTGCCGCGGAATAAACAGCGAAAGACGGACAGAAAGGACACAGAGAATGTATCAGACAATATATGATGTGGTAGAAAAAAGAGGGCGTGTAAAAACAGGAATCCTCCTGAACGGAGAGGATGCCGGGCTGAAATATCTTTTGGAAGAAAGCAGCTTTTTTTATCCGAAGAGAGCAGAAAGAAATAAAGAAGCAGAAGAATTCCTGAAAGCTTCCGTGGAAGCAGCTGTGGAAACCGGCGTTGTGAAAAACGGAGACCGGGAGATATTTGTGGAAACCTACGAGAAGAATCCCAGGCTGATCATACTGGGTGGCGGCCATGTTTCTCTTCCGGTAGCAGAGATCGGCAGGATGCTGGGCTTTCATGTAACAGTCATGGATGATCGGGAGGAATTTGTGACGGATGAAAGATTTCCCATGGCAGATGAGAGGATCTTTGGAGAGTTTGATACCCTGTCCGACAGGATCCCTCCCTATGAAAATGCCTACTATGTAGTGGTGACACGAGGCCATCTGGGAGATTCCGCCTGTGCAAGAGCGATCCTTAAGAGACCCTTTGCATATTTCGGAATGATCGGAAGCAGGACAAAGGTGCGGATCACCAGGGAAAAGCTCCTGAAAGAGGGCTTTACGGAGGAACAGCTGGATCAGATCCATGCCCCCATCGGACTTCCCATCGGAGGACAGATGCCGGCGGAGATCGCCGTGAGCATCATGGCAGAGATCGTGCAGGAAAAGAACCGGCATTTCCGCACCTACTGTGATGAGGAGGTGGAGGCAGCAGTACGCCGCAGGACACCGGGAACCATGGTTACGATCATCGAGAAGAAGGGCTCCTCACCAAGAGGAACCGGGAGCAAGATGTTCGTATTCCGGGACGGAAGCACGGCAGGAAGCATCGGCGGCGGGAAAGTGGAGTTTGAAGCCGGAAAACACGCAGTAAATATCCGAAATACGGAAACAAAGGTTTACGAGCTGGGACAGGGGGCAGGAGATCTGGGGATGATCTGCGGCGGAACTGTCCGGGTGCTTTTTGAGCCGGTAAATATGTGAAAGAACCGGCCAGGACTTGCATAATATTGCAGAATCGTGTATATTGGACGCAGAGAATTTTTTACCGGCGTATAAGGAGGAATCAGATAAAATGAAGAAAAAATGTATTATGGCTTTGATAATAGGCGCGGCTTTCCTTGCACAGGGCTGTGGATATGAGGAAGGAACCGATGCAGTGGTAACAGTAGTAGATTCCACACCGACGCCGGAGCCCACAGAGAAGCCGAAGGCAACTGCAACACCTACACCGGAGGCAGCAGCAGATTCCACAGCAGACGGAGCAGCAGCGGCAGATTCCACCACAGCCGGGGCAGCAGATCCCTCAGCACAGACAGCAGCTACGGAGCAGACCCCAAGCGGCATCAACGTACAGGCTCAGGATGCCACCTACTATGCAGTGGAGGGTGTGAATTTACGTTCTGACGCCAATGCAGAGGCAGAGTTTGTGGCAGGTGTCCTTTCCGGAGAATCCCTGAAGTGTACCGGTGTCTGTGACAATGGATGGATCCGTGTGGATTATAATGGACAGACCTGCTACGCATCCGGTGACTATGTCAGCACAACACCGCCGGTAGGAGCAGTGGCGGCAGATACTACCGCAGAAGATACTACCGCAGAAGCAGCACAGTAGAGCACAGACTACAGGCTTTGACCAGATCAGGGAAATCCTGATCCTGCTTCAATTGCAGATATCTCCTTGATATAATAAAAAACAGGCAGCTGTATCCGATGAAATACATCGATACAGGCAGCCTGTTTTTTTGTTTCGGCATATAGTCCGTTCAGAACACAAGGATCATACCAGCGGATCGTACCCGCAGATCATTCTGGATAAACAAGACGGTCCGGTTTGATATCGTAGAGAACCTCGTTCAGGAATTTCTTTGCCAGATATTTTGCCATGCCAAGGTTCATATCCAGATAATTTCCGCAGTCCTTGGGAGAAGCTCCCGGGATCTCACCCTCAAAATCGCGGATAAATTCAAACATCTCGATCATCAGCGGAACGATATCTCTGGATTCATAATCCCCGTTAAGAAGAAGATAATTTCCGGTACGGCAGCCCATAGGACCCCAGTAAATGACCTTCGGGCCAAACTCCTTATGGTTCCGCAGGAAGGTAGCTGCCAGATGCTCCATGGTGTGAAGCTCGGCTGTGTTCATAACAGGCTCCTCATTGGGAGAAGTCATACGGATATCGAAGGTAGTGATCACCTGATCTCCAACCGGATCCTTACGTGAAACGTATACGCCAGGCTGAAGCTTGATATGGTCAATGGTAAAACTTGTGATCTTTTCCATGTTGATTCCTCACTTTCTTATATGTACGGAGTCCATAATAAGCTCCATACATGATTTTAGCAGAGAACCGGAAGAGATACAAGGCAAAACAAAGGGAATCCTGCACCTGGTTCCGTGCAAAGTTGACTTTATGAAAAGATGATGTTAAACTGAGAAAAGCTTACAGGGGAAGAGTGAAAAGCTCACCTGAAAATGCCGGAACAGGCGTTTTCGGGATCTGATAAGGAGGACTTATAAATATGAAACGTAAGGTTTTAGCCGTATTATTTGCGACAGCTCTTACCGCAGGAATGCTTTCCGGATGCGGAAGCACAGACAGTACTTCTGACAAAGCAGACCAGAAGGAAGAATCTCTGGAGGAAGAAACCTCAGAAGGACAGACAGGCGTAGATGAAGAGACAGCAGCCAATGCAGTATCCGAGGAGGAGGCTGAGGCGGCAGGCTTTTCAGACCATGAAGAAAGCGCCGATGATCAGGAGGCTTCCGGTGATGCAGAGGACACTTCACATGAAACCGAAGCTTCTGCAGACAGTACAGAGGATACAGACAGCGCAGACGGAGAATTTTCCGATGGTTCCGAGGATGCACAAATGGCAGGAACAACTGTGATCGATACCAGCCAGCAGCTGATAGGAACCCATCATGCTGCCATCACCGTAAAGGATTATGGCGAGATCGATGTAGAGTTGGATGCAGACACCGCACCCATCACAGTCACAAATTTTGTAAAGCTGGTACAGGACAACTTTTATGACGGTCTGACCTTCCACCGGATCATTGACGGATTTATGATCCAGGGCGGAGATCCAAACGGAGACGGAACCGGCGGAGCAGAGGATACCATCAAGGGCGAATTTTCCAGCAATGGAGTGAAGAACGATATTTCTCATGTAAGAGGAACCATTTCCATGGCCCGCAGCACAGATCCGGACAGCGCAAGCTCTCAGTTCTTTATCGTACAGTCCGATTCCACACATCTGGACGGCGACTATGCTGCATTCGGACACGTGACCTCTGGGATGGACATTGTAGATCAGATCTGCAAGGATGCCAAGCCGACAGACGGCAACGGAACCATTGCAAAGGATCAGCAGCCGGTGATCGAGAGTATCCGTATGGTTGACTGACAGGAGGGAGAAGGATGCTGAAAGGGAAAACAGTGCTTCTTGGCATCACAGGAAGTATTGCTGCATACAAGATCGCATATCTGGCAAGTGCATTACATAAGCTTCATGCAGATGTCCATGTACTGATGACAGAGAATGCAACGAACTTTATCAATCCGATTACATTTGAAACACTGACCGGGAATAAATGCCTGGTGGATACCTTTGACCGGAACTTTCAGTTTCAGGTAGAGCACGTATCCATTGCCAAGAAGGCAGATGTTGTGATGATCGCACCGGCCAGTGCAAACGTGATCGGAAAGCTGGCCAACGGCCTTGCGGACGATATGCTCACCACTACGGTAATGGCCTGCAGGTGTCAGAAGATCCTTGCACCGGCCATGAATACCGCCATGTATGAGAATCCTGTGGTACAGGACAATATCCGGAAGCTGCAAACCTACGGATATGAGGTGATCACACCGGCCAGTGGCTACCTGGCATGTGGGGACACCGGAGCCGGAAAAATGCCGGAGCCGGAAACCCTTCTGGAATATATCCTGAAGGAAGCCGCCTTCCAGAAAGACCTTGCCGGCAAAAAGCTCCTGGTAACGGCAGGACCTACCCAGGAGGCCATCGACCCGGTCCGCTGTCTCACCAACCATTCATCCGGAAAGATGGGATACGCCATTGCAAAAATGGCCATGCTCAGAGGAGCGGAGGTTACGCTGGTAAGCGGACCTACTGCCATTGAGCCGCCCCTTTTTGTGAAGGTCGTACCTGTGACATCTGCCAGAGATATGTTCGAGGCAGTCACCGGTTTAAGTGATGAACAGGATATCATCATCAAGGCTGCCGCAGTGGCAGACTACCGTCCGAAGCAGGTCAGCGAAGACAAGGTTAAGAAAAAAGACGATCAGGCTTCCATAGAGCTCGAGAGGACAGACGACATTCTGAAATATCTGGGCCAGCACAAAAAGCAGGGCCAGTTCCTCTGCGGATTTTCCATGGAGACCAGAGACATGCTCCGTAATTCCAGAGCCAAGCTAGAGAAGAAAAACCTGGATATGGTGGCAGCCAACAACCTGAAGGTAGAAGGCGCCGGATTCCAGGGAGATACCAATGTCCTGACTCTTATCACACAGAACGAAGAAGTGTCACTCCCGCTTATGAGCAAGGAGGATGCAGCGTTAAAGATCCTGGATAAGATCCTTCTGCTTACCACAAAGGCAGAAGCATAGCTACAGAGCCGGTCAGAGAGCCGGTTTTAACAACGAAAAGCGGAACAAAAAGATCACCGCTTTCCATCACCGTATTGTATCCGCAGAAAACGCCGGGAAATGCTGTATTTCCGGAAATATTCACAGAGCGGAACGGTAACAAGGAGGAGAAGAAATGAAAAACAACAGATTTACAACAGCGCAGCTTACATTACTGGGCCTGATGGCAGCAATCCTTCTGCTGATGGCCTACACACCACTGGGATATCTGAACATCGGGCCACTGGCCATTTCCTTTAATGTGATCCCGGTAGCCATCAGTGCAGTCGTCCTTGGACCCGTAGGAGGAGCCGTGGCAGGTGCGATCTTCGGCCTGACCAGCTTTCTCCAGTGCATAGGAGTAGGCGGCTCCAGTGCAATGGGAGTTGTGCTTTTCGGTATCAATCCGGTATTTGCCTTTATCCAGCGCTTCATCCCACGTCTTCTGGACGGTATCTGCCTCGGATATATTTTTAAAGGCATGCGAAAGGTCAGCAATACCTATGTGGCATGTGCAGTAACCGGATTCTTTTCCGCATTCCTGAATACACTGTTCTTCATGACAGCACTTGTAGGACTGTTCGGAAATACCGATTATGTAAAAAATCTGATGGGCGGTCATAACATCATCATCGGCTGCTGTCTCATGGTAGGGATCAACGCAGTATGCGAAATGATTTCCTCCACAGTGATCACAGGAGCAGTGGGAGCTGCACTTTCCAAGGCACATCTGATCCCATCCGCACAGATCAGCCGTGAGAAGACAAAAGCATAAAGACAGGGAAAATAAAATTATGATATTAGCAATTGATATTGGAAATACCAACATAGTCGTGGGCTGCATCGATGATCAAAAAACATACTTCATCGAGAGACTTGCTACCGTAAGAACAAAAACAGAACTGGAATATGCCGTAGACCTGAAAACCTTACTGGAAATCTACCACATCAAAAAGGCAGACATAGAAGGCTGTATCATTTCATCTGTAGTCCCGCAGATCACCAACATTGCCAAGCTGGCAGCAGAAAAGATCCTTAAAAAAGAAGTCATGGTCCTGGGACCAGGAGTAAAAACAGGTCTGAACATCATGATGGACAACCCCGGACAGCTGGGCGCGGATCTTGTGGCAGACGCTGTGGCAGGATTAAATGAATATCCGGTTCCGTTTATTGTGATCGATATGGGAACCGCCACTACAGTTTCTGTTGTCAACAGCAAAAAGCAATACATTGGCGGAATGATCCTTCCTGGCATCGGGATATCCCTGGATGCACTGACAGCCAGAGCATCCCAGCTCAGCGGGATCAGCATCGATGCCCCGAAGCATGTGATCGGGCGCAATACCATCGAATGTATGAAAAGCGGCGTGCTCTACAGCAACGCAGCAGCTATCGACGGGATCATTGACCGGGTGGAAGAAGAGCTTGGTGAGAAAACAACCGTGATCGCAACAGGCGGTCTTGCAAAAAAGATCATTTCTCATTGTAAGAAAGAAATCATTCTGGATGAGGACCTTCTGCTCAAAGGACTCCTTGTGATCTACAAAAAAAATAAATAAAAACAAAAAAATCAGCTGCCGGTGCAGGAAACACGTACCGGACAGCTGATTTTTTTTTACTGTAGAAATGCTCTGCGGAAATCCTCAGGCACAGGCGCCAGGAAACACATAGGCTCCCCGGTGATCGGGTGGGCAAATTCCAGCTGGAAGGAATGCAGGGCCTGGCGTCCGATCCGGTCAAAAACCGGATGATACAGAAAATCCCCAGGCAGTGGACAGCCGATATACTTCATATGCACCCGGATCTGATGGGTCCTCCCTGTATCCAGATGCAGCTCCACAAGAGCATATCCGTTGCTGACAGCAAGACGCTCATAATGAGTTACAGCAGTCTCCCCACGCTCAAAATTAACCTCCCTTGTGATCACAGAAGCATCCATTCTCGCAACAGGAGCGGAGATCGTCCCCCTTTCCGGAGGGATCCCGTCAGTAAGTGCAAGATAGGTACGCCGGATCTGGCGCTGCTTCATCTGGGCAGAGAGAAGAGCCCCGCTCAGAGGGTTCTTGGCCAGCACCAGCACCCCGGTGGTATCCCTGTCCAGCCGGTTGATGCAGCGGTAGACAAAAGCCTCCCCCTGCTGCTGATAATACCAGGCAACACCGTTGGCAAGAGTATTCTCATAGTTCCCGGCAGAAGGATGCACAGGCATATCAGCAGGCTTGTTCAGCACAAGGATATCCTCATCCTCATACAGGATATCCAGATGCAGCGGCACCGGAATAATGGAAGGCTCCGCTCCGTCCCCGGCCTCCTCCGGAACAAGAATCCGGAGAACATCCCCCTTCCTCAGGACCGTTCTGCCAAAAGCCGGCTGCCCGTTCAGCAGGATCGCCTGCTCCGCCCGCTTCATAGTAGTCAATATATGTTTGGAAAACCCCTTCTTCCGAAGAAATCCAAGAACATTTTCCCCGGACTCCCCGGTTGAGATTGTATAGGTAATAATTCTCTCCATAGAAAAAAATCCTTTTCTGAAATTTAGCAGGCCAAAAGCCAGATCAGGCGGCCTGCGGGTATAGTATAGCATTTGGGGAGGGAAATGTCGATTAGACATAAAAAAAGAGCTGGTACAAGAGAAAACATACTTGGACAGCTCGTGGATTATGGGAATTGTGTCGCTTATTATCTTCATTAGTCACAGACCAAAAAAGATATATTTTACAGCCATATGTAAGGATACCATTGATATTTTCCTTTGTCAAGGCGTGCCAAAGACATGAAGCATGCTAATAATGTCGTTTTTTAAGCATCATATGCAGTCGTTTTCTATCAAAAAGTGAATAAACAGTCTGATAATCATCGAAATCTAACATTAGTGGTCACTAAAAGTGGTCACTTTTTTCTTGCGCAAATCCGCGTAAAATCAATACTTTTCAGGCATTTTCCTCTTTTCTTTCCAATTATTAGTGGTCAAAATCGTGGTCAACTGTGCCGAAAAAAACAGCATTTAACAGTGTTTCAAGCTCTTTTTCGCTAATGAAGATATTAAGCGATACCTGACAGCAGAAAGAGATGCCATGAAAACAGGATACAGTATCAAAACATGGAAAATGCGGCTCTTTTGTCCGGAAAAGCAGATGATCGAAACAACCGAAGCCTTGTATCGGGAAGCCGTAGCCTTTTACTATGAGCTCCTGAAAGAAAGCGAAGAGCTCTGGGCCGAAAATCTGCTGACTATCCAGGGACATCTGGAAAAACTCACTGTTCCCGGAAGAGACGGAAGAGAACCAAAGTACATCCCGCCAGGCGGAAAGCTCCCCGTTTACTTTCGGAGATCTGCCATGAACAAAGCTGCAATGGCAGTAAAGACCGCAGCAAGTGCAGAAAGCTTCCCCGAAAAGATCGATGCCAATATCACCTTTTTCAAGGGAATGTACAGAGACCTGACAGACACCTCCGTAGTGCTGAAGCTCTGGAACGGAAAGAAATGGATCTGGGTACCCTGCGGACTTACAGGACGTCCCTTCCCAAAGGAAGCGGCGATCCTTTCACCAACACTGGTCCATGAGGAAAAATGGCTCATGTTCCATGTACCTGTCAAGCAGGAGAACTCCGATGCCCGGACAGCAAAGGAACGAATGCAGGAAGGCGCTAGAGTATGCAGCGTCCGCTTTACCAATACGGACAGCTTTGCAGTATGCACAGTTCTGGATGAAGAATCCAGGCAGCTGGCTGTAAAAAACTGCAGAGGTGGAAATGCATACCAACATCATTGT
This sequence comes from Blautia sp. BCRC 81119, assembly GCF_003184505.1. NCBI lineage: Bacteria > Bacillati > Bacillota > Clostridia > Lachnospirales > Lachnospiraceae > Blautia > Blautia sp. BCRC 81119. The sequence continues at coordinate 114,684 of NZ_QJHD01000002.1, forward strand.
AAAGCTTTGCTGAAAAAAGTAGAAGCATCCAGGGCATTTACCGATAAAGACAACGTCAGTCAGCCAAACAGGAAATATTACATGCATCTCAAGCACTTGAATGAACATTATGCACATCAGGTCAGTAAGGAGATCATGGATTTCTGTAAAGAAAATCACACCGGGATACTGGTACTGCCGGAGTATGATGAAGATTTTTCTAGGATATCCATGTACAGAAGCGGCAATTATTCGCCCCTTCACTTAAGTATCCGCATCCGGAATTATCTGAAATACAAAGCCTGGGCAGAAGGAATCCTGGTACTAGAGCTGCGCGCCGACGGAACAGAAAAGCAATGTTCCATCTGCGGAGCCACCGGAAAAAAACAGGGCAGCGTATTTATCTGCCAGAACGGCCATCAGGTCAACCGCTTCCTGAACGGTGCCCGAAACCTGGGCCGCAAATGCCAGGAAAGCTTCCGGAAAAACAACAAACCAAGTTAATAAGCGGCAGAAATGCCTCTTATATATAAATGCTGAGTGATCAGCAAGAGAGGAAGCGCCAGTGACGCTTCCCTTCCGGTTGAATACCGCCAGGCGGCCCAACGCAGGCGTCGCCGAAGAACTGTGCCCTTTGTGGTGCGGGGTGTATTCGAAGTTATAAGAATGTGAAATTGCTGAAATCGGGTTTGGGCTGGGTTCGGTATATAGAGGATAAAAAATGTTTACTCAACAAACTACATTGACGTAGCATAGTCAAAAAGAACCTGTTTTGCACACTTTATGGGAGACTAAAACTAGCTATATTTCACAGACACATGAACCGAAAATACCAATAACTTATACAAAAAGCTGAACTTTTGACCCTTACAACACAAAATTGGCATATCTTTTTCAGAAGGTATGAGGAAAAGGCGAAAAACAGGAGAAAACAACAAAAATCCATGAGTTTATCATTAACATCTGAAACTGCTGTTGAGTACACTATCTGATCCGCTAATGACACCTACATCATTACGGTTTATTGAGTCATGAAAATTAGAGAAAAACAGATGATTTCTACTTCATAAAATCGTTGTTGAGTAGAGCACGGATGGTGATGATAAATACATGTTTTGAGTGGTTGGAGTGAATGATTTGTTCATGATGAACAACGGGTTGTGGGAATTAGACTGAATAATATATACAGTTTTAACAAAACTCATGCACCGACAGGGTTCGATTCAATAATCCAACACTTAGGAAAAACGTCATTGCGAGGTATACGGGGTTCGACTGTATAAAACAGCACTTCGGTTATAGAGGAATAGAGATGAGTGTACTCTACGGATGTTTTATGAAGTAGAAAACAGGGGAAATATGATTGCTGGGGTAATTGGATACGACAGTATAAGGGAACACTTAGCCACGTGAGCGGCACGAGGAAAAAATACTATCTGCGAATAGCTGATGTGTACATAGAAAATTAGAGGATACGCCCGATGAGGGCCGGAGGAGTAAATGAATTATGGATATTAAAAAGGAATACGAACGCTGGCTGGCAAATGCCACCGCCGATGCCGATGTAGTAGCAGAACTGAAAACGCTGGATGATGCCAAAATCGAGGACGCATTCTATCGTGACCTTGCCTTTGGCACCGGCGGTCTGCGCGGTGTTATTGGCGCAGGCACCAACCGTATGAACATTTATACAGTGGCAAAGGCTTCTCAGGGTCTGGCGGACTATTTGAAAAAGAACTTTGAAACTCCGTCCGTGGCCATCGGTTATGACAGCCGTATCAAGAGCGATGTGTTTGCAAAGGTTGCCGCCGGGGTGTTTGCCGCGAATGGCGTCAAGGTGAATATTTGGCCTGTTTTGATGCCTGTTCCTACCGTGTCCTTTGCGACCCGCTATCTGCACACCTCTGCCGGTGTCATGGTGACCGCTTCCCACAATCCCAGCAAGTATAACGGCTATAAGGTCTACGGCGCAGATGGTTGCCAGATCACCACCGAGGCTGCTGCGGAAATCCTTGCCGAGATTGAGAAGTTGGACATCTTTGCAGATGTTAAGACTAGTGATTTTGACGCAGGCGTGGCAAACGGTAGTATCCAATACATCCCGGATGAGGTCTACACCGCATTCGTGGAGCAAGTTAAGAGCCAATCTGTCCTGTTTGGCGAAGAGGTAAACAAGAACGTGGCTATAGTGTACAGCCCGCTGAACGGCACCGGTCTGAAGCCCGTGACCCGCACCCTGAAGGAGATGGGCTATACCAACATCACGGTGGTCAAGGAACAGGAGCAGCCGGATGGAAACTTCCCGACCTGTCCGTATCCCAACCCGGAAATCAAAGAGGCTATGGCACTGGGCATGGAGTATGCCAAGAAGTGCAATGCCGACCTGCTACTAGCCACCGATCCCGACTGTGACCGTGTGGGCATTGCCGTCAAGAACAAGGTAGGAGAGTATGAGCTGCTGACCGGAAACCAGACCGGTATGCTACTTTTGGACTACATTTGTAGCCAGCGTGTGAAGCATGGCAAGATGCCTTCTGACCCCATTATGGTTAAGACCATTGTCACGATGGATATGGGCGAACAGATCGCTACCCATTACGGCTTGCGCACTATCAACGTGTTGACCGGCTTCAAGTTCATCGGGGAGCAGATCGGGAAACTGGAACAGCAGGGCAAGGCAGACAGCTATGTGTTCGGCTTTGAGGAAAGCTATGGCTACCTGACCGGCTCCTACGTCCGCGACAAGGACGGCGTGGACGGTGCCTACATGATTTGCGAAATGTTTAGCTACTATGCCACTCAGGGCATCAGCTTGTTGGACAAACTGGATGAACTGTACAAGACCTATGGCTATTGCCTGAACACCCTGCACAGCTATGAGTTCGACGGCAGCGCCGGTTTTGCCAAGATGCAGAGCATCATGCAGGCATTCCGGAGCGATATCAAGGAGTTTGGCGGCAAGAAAGTTGTTAAGCTGCTGGACTACGCTCCGGGTCTGGATGGTCTGCCCAAGTCCGATGTACTGAAGTTCCTGCTGGAAGATAACTGCTCCATTGTGGTGCGCCCCTCTGGCACTGAGCCAAAGCTCAAAACCTATATCTCTGTCAGTGCCGAAAACAAGGAAGTTGCCGAGAAGGTGGAAGCAGAGATTTGCAAGAGCGCGGAAGAGTTCTTGAAGTAAAGATAGAGGAGAAAAAATATGAATATTATTTTACTTTCTGGTGGTTCTGGTAAGCGTCTTTGGCCCCTTTCCAACGATGTACGTAGCAAGCAGTTCATCAAACTGTTCAAGAATAATGATGAGTATGAATCTATGGTTCAGCGAGTTTACCGTCAGATCACTACGGTAGAAGCTAATGCAAAGATTACTATTGCAACGAGTAAATCACAGGCAAGTGCTATTAAGAATCAGTTGGGTGAGAAAGCATCTATTTGTGTAGAGCCTTGCCGTCGCGATACGTTCCCTGCCATCGCACTGGCTGCAGCATACCTGCACGATGAGTTGGGCGTTGCTGAGAATGAAGCTGTTGTTGTTTGCCCGGTTGACCCTTATGTAGATAATACCTATTACGAAGCTGTTAAGACTCTGCAGGAGCTGGCAGAGCAGGGTGGCTCAAATCTGACTCTGATGGGTATTGAGCCGACCTATCCCAGCGAGAAGTACGGTTACATTATTCCGGAAAGCGGCGAAAATGTCAGCAAGGTTAAGGAATTCAAGGAAAAGCCAGATGTTGAAACAGCAAAGAAGTACCTTGCGCAGAGTGCGCTTTGGAATGCGGGTATCTTTGCATTCAAACTGGGTTATTTGTTGGATAAGGCTCACAGCATGATTGAGTTTGAGGATTATCGTGACCTATTCAATAAATACGACACGCTGACAAAAATCAGTTTTGACTATGCAGTGGTCGAAAAAGAATCTAGCATTCAGGTCCTGCGTTACAGCGGCGATTGGAAAGATGTTGGTACTTGGAACATGATGGCGGAGGTCATGGCTGATAAAACCAAGGGCAAGGCTATTCTTGATGAAACCTGCGAAAACACCAATGTGATCAATGAACTGAATATTCCAATCCTTTGCATGGGATGCAAAGACATGATTATTGCTGCAAGCGGCGATGGCATTCTGATTTCGGATAAGGAACGCAGCGGTTATATGAAACCTTATGTTGAGAAGATTGAAACAGAGGCAATGTATGCCGAGAAATCCTGGGGGACTTACACTGTAATTGATGTCCAGCCTGGTTCTATGACTGTTAAGGTTTCCATGAGAGCAGGTGAGCACATGAGCTACCACAGCCATGATTATAGAGAAGAAGTATGGACTGTTGTAAGCGGCAGCGGTAAGGCTGTTGTTGATGGAATGGAACAGAAACTCCGTGTGGGCGATGTTATCACCATTGCAGCAGGCTGCAAGCATACAGTAATTGCTGAGACTGATCTGGATATTGTTGAGGTTCAGATTGGTGAAACACTTAGCGTGGAAGACAAAGAAAAGTACGATTTTGAGGTTTAAAAAGTGCAAATATTAAAGTTAATGCCCGCAGGGAAAGATTATCTCTGGGGTGGAACAAGACTTAGAAAAGAATATAGAAAGAAGATTGATCTTATCCCGCTGGCAGAGACTTGGGAATGTTCAGTACATCCAGATGGATTAAGCATCGTAGAGAACGGTAAATATCGCGGACAGACATTGAAAGATGTTATTGATAAACATCCGGAGTTTTTGGGAACAAAGAATCAAGAGATGCCTGTCCTCATCAAATTTATCGATGCGATGAAAGATTTGTCCGTTCAGGTGCATCCGTATGATGATTATGCCAGAAAATATGAAGGCGATAACGGTAAATCCGAGATGTGGTATGTCATTGATGCTGAGCCAGGCGCAGAGCTGATCTTTGGTTTTGAGCATCCGGTGACAAAGGAAATCTTGAAGGAAGCAGTAGCAAACGGGACACTAGATAAGCATTTGCATAAGATAAAGATTCAAAAGGGCGATGTAATTTACGTACCGGCAGGTACAGTCCACGGGATAGGCGCAGGTGCACTTATTGCTGAAATTCAAGAAAGTTCTAATGTGACATACCGCGTGTATGACTACAACAGAACGGATAAAAACGGCAATAAACGAGAACTTCACTTCGATAAGGCAGTTGAAGTAATGAACATGGATACAGTGAAGGAATCTGGTGAAAAGCGATTGGTTCACTATTATCCGGGAAGTTCAAGAGAAATCATTTGTAGAAGTCAATATTTTGAGACCGAGAAGATTGAAGTAAACAAAGCTTGCTCATTCTCGGTAATGGATGAATCATTCCAGGTTCTTCTTTGTATCAGTGGAGAAGGACAGGTTGGATATTTTAATGATGAAAACAAGCCAGTCCGCTTTAAGAAAGGTGACTGTCTATTTATACCAGCAGGTACAGGAAGATGTACATTGCTAGGGGATGCTGAAGTATTAAAAGTTAGATGTTAAATGAAGGGGAACTTAGAAGATGGCAGAAAAACAGCATGTATTCCTCGTTGGCGCAAAAAGCCTTGGAGCTTACGGAGGATACGAGACATTTATAGACAAGCTGACTGAGTATCATCAGGATAATAAAAATATTCAATATCATGTGGCAGTCAAAGCCAATGGTCAGGGTCATATGGACGAAACAAAGGTGGATGCCAAGATCATCTCTGGTTCTCGTTTTATTTATCACAATGCGGATTGCTTCAAAATTCATGTGCCTGAGAAGCTTGGTCCAGCTCAGGCTATTTATTATGACTGCAAAGCTCTGGACAAGTGTGTAGAGATTATTAAAGAAGAAGGGATTAAACATCCCATCGTCTACATTATGGCGTGCCGTATTGGACCGTTTATGAAGAAGTATTATAAGGCAATACATAGATTGGATGGAAAGGTTTATCTCAATCCAGATGGACATGAGTGGATGCGTGCTAAGTGGTCTGATCCGGTCAGAAAGTACTGGAAAGTATCTGAGCAGATGATGGTCAAGTATTCGGATCTGGCTGTGTGCGACAGCGTGAATATTGAGAAGTATATCCACGAACAGTATGACGGTAAGGGTATCAGAGGAAGAAATCCGAAGACCACATTTATTGCTTATGGGGCTGAGACCAGAAAGAGTCTCCTTGCTGACGATGATAAGAAGTTGTTGTCGTGGTATGAGCAGAAGGGACTGAAGCCTAAGGCATATTACCTAGTGGTTGGTCGTTTCGTTCCAGAGAACAATTACGAGACTATGATTCGTGAATTCATGAAGAGCAAGACAAAGAAGGACTTCGCAATCATCACAAACGTGAATGATAAGTTCTTAGCAGAGCTTGAGGAAAAGTTGGGATATAAAAAAGATCCAAGAATCAAGTTCGTTGGAACTGTTTATAACAAAGAGCGTCTCATGAAGATTCGTGAGAATGCGTATGGATATTTCCATGGCCACGAGGTTGGTGGAACGAATCCTTCTTTATTAGAGGCGCTTGGCAGTACAGATTTAAATCTACTTCTTGATGTTGGTTTTAACCGAGAGGTTGCAGAGGATAGTGCTTTGTACTGGTCGAAAAAGGACGGAGACCTGGCAAGACTCATTGAGAAAGCTGACGAAATGAAAAGTGACGAGATTGCTAATTTGGGTTCGAAGAGTACGCAGCGAATAGAGGAAGCTTATAGCTGGCCTTATATCTGCGGGAAATACGAGAAAGTTTGGTCTATATGATATTTTTGAAAGGAAATGGCAATGAGAGTTGGAATTGATGCGCATATGATTGGCGATCACTCGGGAGGCAATGAAAGCTTTTATACAAATATTATAAACAACATGAATCCTCCAAAGAATATGGAGATAATTTTATTTGTAAAAAAAGGAGCAGATTTATCTGCTCTTACAAATAAATTTAAGCGTATAGAATTTCAGGAAAGTAGTGCTCTGAAAAGGAATTTTTTTGAGCTGCCAAAGTTATGCAAAGAGTATGAATTAGATCTTTTACATACCCAGTACTTTATTCCATTTAACAGACCGTGTCCCGTTGTGTGTACTATTCACGATATTTGCTTTGAACATTACAGTAATATTTTTACAAAAAAAGAATATTACACTCAGAAATTATTAATTCCATACGCAGCAAAAAAATCAAAGGCAGTTTTTACAGTGTCTAATCATGCAAAACAAGATATAGCTTCTCATTACCATATTCCTGAAAGCAATCTTGTGGTTACATACAACGCAGTGAATCAGAACTTTAGAAAACTAAACGAAGAAGAATTGAATGAATCAGAACTTCGTAATAAGTTTGATATTACAGGTAATAGAATTATTCTCAGCGTAGGTAACCTTCAACCGCGAAAAAACTTGCCAAGATTGATGAGAGCTTTTGTGAAATTGAAGAAGGATTCTCATTTCTCCGATGTTCAACTGGTTGTTGTTGGTAAGAAAGCTTGGATGTTTGATGACATCATGAAGGAGTCTGCTGATAACAATAAGGATATTATTTTGACAGATTATGTTTCAAACGAAGATCTTGTGAGACTTTATAATCTTGCAGATGGTTTTGTATATCCGTCTTTTTATGAAGGGTTTGGAATTCCACCATTGGAGGCAATGGCATGTGGAACACCGGTAGCGGTGGCTAATGCCACATCACTTCCGGAAGTGGTTGGTGATGCTGGGATGTATTTTGATCCTTTTAGTGAAGAGGAAATTACAAATAGCATCGTCAAATTATTAGATGAAGATAAAGCTATACGTGATGAAAAAAGAATTGAAAGAGTGAATTGCTTCAATTGGCAAGATTCTGCGAATGCAATGTTTTCTAAATATATAGAAGTCGTAGGTAATAATTAATGGCAAATACAGCTATCATTTTAATAAATTATAAAAATCCAAAGATTACTCTAGAATGCGTGGAAAGCCTGATTAGATTACAATCAAGCGACTATACAATTTATGTTGTTGATAATGCAGCAGATGAGAATACCAAAGGAGAATTTGAGAGATCTATTCTTTTTCAATATATAAAATATATACCATCAAAAGATAATTTAGGATTTGCAGGTGGAAATAATATTGCAATCCAGAGAGCACTAGATGATGGATGTGACTATATAATGCTTTTGAATAATGATACAGTGGTGGATTCGAGCTTTCTTGATGAAATGAAGAGATATTGTAATTCAAAAACGGTAGTTGTCCCTAAAATATATTATTTTGATGAACCAAGTGTATTATGGTATGCGGGCGGAATTATAAATTGGATAAGCGGAGATACGCATCATACCGGAGCTGGTAAGGTCGATGATGGCAGCTATGACAAGGTAGAAAAGGTAGAATTTGCTTCAGGGTGTTGCATTCTGATGAATAAAAATGTAATAGAAAAAGTTGGTATGCTGGATGAAAGTTACTTTATGTATTATGAGGACACGGACTTTTGCGCGCGTCTAAAAAAGGAGACAATTGACATCGTGTATGTGCCAACAGCAAAGATTTGGCATAAGGTAGGAGCGTCATCAAGCGGAGAATATAGTAAATTCACAGCATATTATATGGCCAAAAATCGTTTGAAGTTTATATCCAAATACAGCCATAATAATTTGCAACGAGCTTACCTAAGAACAATTGCAAGTGGAATTAAGGGATATATATTAAATAGAAATTCAAAAGTATCAATTAAGGCTTTGAAGGATTTTATAAAGGAACAAAGAACGTAATATGAAGATATATATGATAGGCGGGACCGATTCCCATGTAAAATGTGGTGTTAAAGACTATACTCTTGAGCTACAAAGATATTTAGAGCAAGAAAATGTAGATATTGTCCAAATTAATGATAAAAGTGATACTGCTACGATTTCAGATTGGCAATCAATTTTTGCATACCATAAACTCGCTGTGGAATTAAAAAAAATAAATGCAAGAATACTACATGTTGAGTATCCTGCAAAAGCATATGGAAAGAGTATTGGTGTGAATTTTCTTCCTATGTTTGCCAGATTGAGAGGAATCAAGGTTGTTTTTACAACTCATGAATATAGTAATAGATCTTTTTTGGGAAGGATGCGTCAAATTCCGTCGTTCCTTTTTGCAAATGAAATTATTGTAGTAGATCCGCAATTCGAGGTAGATATAAAGAAAATACCATTATGTAAAAAAAAGGTAAGAACTATTCGAATTGGTAGCAATATAGTACCGTCTGTTGCTCCGAATGATAAAATTATAGAGCTGCATAACTCTTTAGTAAAAGATAATATGAAACTAATGAGTTACTTTGGTTTTATTAATGAATACAAGTGCTTTTTAGAGCTTGTAGAGGCAATTAAACACCTCAAAGATGCCGGGAAATTGAAGTCAAAACTAGTAGTCATTGGTGAGTTAAAGGAATCTGACGAATACCATAAAAAGGTTTTAGAAAAAATTAGAGAATATAATCTTGATAACGATATTATTGTGACGGGATACCTAAAAGATTCTGTTGGAGATTACCTTAAAGCATCTGATTTTGCCGTTCTTCCTTTTTACTATGGTATTTCGGTTAGAAATGGAAGTTTTCTTGCGGCATATCAGGAAGGAATAGATATCATTACAACTAAGGGAGATAAAAATTTTCCATATGATGATGTGTATCTTATGAATGATAATACTCCGCAGACAATTGCAAGTGCAATAGAATATATGCAAGACAATAGCTTGAAGTCAGAGCATAGAAAAATTGATTTTTATTGGGATGATATTTCTAAACAACACGTGGAGTTATACGAAAAAATCTACGGATAGGATATAGGCAAATGAGATTAAAGATAAGAAAAATTAGTACTGCAGAATTACTTGTAATGTTTTTTATGTTTGTGTTGAGTGGGGCGATGTATACATTGCCAACAACATCCTATACGAACTCTAAGCTGCTATCTGTAGCTGTAGTGTTTGTTTTCATGTTTTTTTTAAAGGGTAAAATCAAACTAAAGGGAACTTATAGTCGATTTATAGTATGTTTTCTTTCCTTTGTTATTATTCTTGCTTTTTATAGCATGATTATTCACTCGGAGATGCCAACAGATGTTTTTAACATTTGTGGAGGATATTTTGCGCTAATTGGATATGTACTTGTACAAAATCTTACGATATCAAAAGAACAGATACAAAAGATTTTTGTTAATTACACCAAATTAATAGTGTTATTTTTCTTTATTCAATACGCAATTTTTAAAATTTCTGGAAATATCATTTTTATAGATTTTTACAATCCTCAAATGAGAGCTGGATTTCTTCGAGCTGGCGTGGGAAGTGAGTTTGTAGCACTTTCAATAATCATTATGTTTGCAGAGTTTTTGCAAACGTATAGGAAAAAGAAACGATTTGACATTAAACTAATAATATGGATGGGGATTTTTTCTGTATATTTTGTGTTATTCATTTGTATTAGGGCAGCGATTCTTGCAATCTTTTTATCATGTCTAGTTTTAGTGTTTATAGGTACAGATAGCCGTAAACTTAAGTTAGGAATTTTGCTACTCGGTGTACTAGGGGGGGCTTTAATTCTTCAATCTTCTGTATTTGATAAGTATATGCAAATAGACAAGATTGAGGGAGGAGGATCAATAACTGGACGGTTAGCAATGTATGCTTATTATTTTAACGGTTTCATGCAGCATCCGATCATGGGACAAGGATTTATAAAACCCATAAACTCAGCATTGACAACCCTACTATATGGTCCATATGGATTCTATTATCTTGAGGACGTTGGAATCGTAGGTTGTTTATTTACGTTCGGATTAGTTGGGGTATTCTTGTTTTTGACATTTATTACAAAAGGAATGAAAACAATTATATCTGGGTATAAAGATAGGTCAATATTTAGTGATTCTGTCGTACTTGGAGTTTTTATGTTTCTGGTATTTACAATGCCTACGTTGTTTTTATTTGATTATGCGAGAAATGGATTTTTGATGTTTGTATTACTGTTTATGACGCCTAAGTCGGAGAGAAATTAAATGTTTGGACTATCTAAGCGACAATTATTATCATTAAGTATACCAAAAACTATATATTTTAACTACAGATATTTTGGATTACATGGACTGTTTAGTTTTAACGTACTGTGTTCTAGATATGTAAAGTTTAGAAGTTTAAAGGGGAATGTAGAACTCGATGGTAAATTAACAACTGGTTGCGTGAAAATAGGTTTTCAAGAAGTCTCCGTATTTGATAACAAGTTTGAACGGACAATCTGGGAAAATTATGGAGACATTATAATGTCTCCGGGCTTTTTCCTAGGCTCTGGATCAATAATTTCAAATCATGGTTCGATGATGTTTAGTGAAAATTTTCACGTATCAGCAAAATCAACATTTATATGTAACAAGAAAATTTTCTTTGGAAAAGATGTGTTGGTATCATGGGAGTGTTTATTTATGGACACAGATTTTCACCAGATAATGGATAATAAGACAGATAGATGCATAAATGAAGATCGTGATATATATATAAGTGATAGGGTTTGGTTTGGCTGTAAATGTATAGTATTAAAAGGAAGTGAAATTTTAAGAGATACAGTTATAGCTGCTGGATCTATAGTTTCGGGGAAGCAGACAGTGCATAGTTGAGTAATAGCAGATGGAGAGGTTATTAAATCAGACGTTAGCTATATAAGATAGCAATGAAAAGAGGTGGTGAAAATGTGGTATCTAATAATTGCCGTAATATGTTTTTATATGATAGATACAGTTGCGACATTTGTATACTGTTATATTCAGGAAAAAAGGCAGAAAAAGAAAGAGGTTGATACACCTCAGAAATCAAAATCAGTCGTATTGTACGAATCAGATTACAAGTTTCCGAAAAGACAGATTAAGTGGCTTTTCCACATCTATGCTGGTTGGATTAGATATAAGTTGATACATCTAGGAAAAATACCGTGTCATACTTATAGAAATTTTATGCTAAGACATGTATACAGGATGAAATTGGCAAAAACAGCGGTCATTTATGGAGGTTTTGAGATCCGTTCTCCGTGGAATATCCATATTGCTGACGGCGCAATTGTTGGAGATGAAAGTAAACTTGATGGCAGAAATGGAATATTTATAGGAAAAAATGTTAATTTAAGCACCGGTGTATGGATTTGGACTGAACAACACGATATAAATGACCCACACTTTTATTCTAATGAAACAGGTGGAGCTGTCATTGTACAAGATAGAGTATGGATTTCAAGTCGTGTTACAGTTTTGCCTAAAACAAAAATATATGAAGGTGCAGTTGTTGCAGCTGGTGCTGTAGTGACAAAAAATTGTGAGGCATATACTATTTACGGTGGGATTCCAGCAAAAAAAATTGGTGAACGAAGTAAAAAGTTGTTTTATGAATTCACGGGAAGACATGAGGTATTCTGGTGATCGAATGAAAAATAAAAATTTAGGAATTAACTCCTTACTAAATGTTATAAAAGCCACATTATCTATAATATTTCCGTTGATAACCTACCCGTATGCAATTCGAGTATTAGGCACTGAAGGAGTTGGAAAAGTATCATATGCCAACTCTATTGTTAGTTATTTCGCTTTAGTCGCAATGCTTGGCATGGTTACATATGGGATAAGAGAAGGCGCAAAGGTAAGAAATTCTACCAATAAACTTCAAAAATTAACAAATGAATTGTTTTCTATCAATTTGCTATCTACGGTAGTTGCATATACGGGATTTATTATTTGTCTCATATTTGTACCACAATTTGTTGCGTATCGTATAGTTCTACTTATTAGCAGTTTAACTATTATTTTTCAGGTTATTGGTTTTGAGTGGATAAATATAGCATTTGAAGATTATCTGATAATCACTGTTAGAAGTATTGTCTCTAATATCGTATGCTTGTTTTTATTGCTGATCTTAGTTAGAGATAGAGAAGATTATAATATTTATGCTTTTATTTCTTCACTTCCTATTATTATTAATTCGATTTGGAACTTCTTTTATATAAGAAAGTACGTGCATCCACGTTTTACTGTTAATTTAAATTTAAAGACGCATCTCAAACCGTTAACAATCATATTTTTTAATACGATAACAGCATTAATATATGTAAACGCAGATATAACTATGCTAGGTTGGATAAAGGGAGATAGTGTTGTAGGTGAATACACTATTGCTGTAAAGGTTTACACGGTTATAAAAAATATTTTGGTTGCAATATATGCTGCGGTAACACCTAGGCTCGCAACAATGATGTCAGAAACAGCAGAAAGTCAGTATAAGAAACTAAATACAACTATTTGGTGCTATCTAAGTTTAATTCTTATACCGGCAGGATTTGGTTTAACAGCTGTTTCGAAAGATGTAATGTTACTTGTGGGCGGAGAGGAGATAGCAACTACTAGTTTTTCGTTGCAAATATTGTCTATAAGTTTGATTTTTGCAATATATGGTGGTCTGATTACATCGGTTTATAATATCACCCAAGGAAGAGAAAAAGAAAATTTGATGGCAACTACTGTGAGTGCAATTATAAATTGTGGACTAAATCTATACATGATTCCTAAATATAGTCTGTACGGTGCAGCATTCACGACATTGTTATCAGAACTGTTTGTATTTGTTTTTTGTACCCTTAGAGCTCCAAATAAAAAACGCTTTTTTGATGTAGACGAAATTAAAAATAGTATTTTATATGCAGTTGTAGGAAGTATTCTTGTATTACTAACTACAAAGGTTGTATATATGCTGGTTGAATGTTCGGCTTTATTGAGACTAATCATAGCAGTTGCATTGTCAGCAGTTGTGTACATAACATATTTAATTATTTTCAAGAACAAATATACTATCGATATAGTAAGAAATATCATGGTTAAAATTAAAAAGAAATATTGACACCATGAAATCACGCAGAGGAATTTTAAATATGAAAATTTTAGTGACAGGCGTCGGTGGCCAGCTTGGTCATGATGTCATGAATGAATTAAATAAAAGAGGTTATAATGGAACAGCTTCCGCAGAAGGATATGCTTTGAAGGATGGAACAAAACTGAATTTGTCTGACAAGGATCAGAAATGGGTTGGAGTGAAGGATACGTTTAAGTTTTAGAAAGCCAATTTAGAAAATCAATTATGCGTCCTTGAAAAGCTGAAATAAAACCTACACCGTGTGGACAAATATTACCCGTCAGTGGAGAACCTGCTGGATCTGATCTGCGAGTATTACACGGAGAACAACCCAGTAGAGAAAAATACAGTTTCCGGGAAAGCAGCAAAGGCTAAGGAAAAGGAACTGGAAGGTAAGTGCCTCAAAACATGGCGTAGTGACTGTCTTTTCCATTCCTGATATACTGTGGCAAACCGTATATTTAAGGAGGCACACTTATGGCAAGACAAAATCAGGAAACAATCACAACGTTTGGAGAGGTTCTGCATTCTTCCAGTATCTCTTATTCTCAGAATCGTTCCTCTTCCAATGATAATCGGCTGGTGATCTATTTTCAGGGAATGAAAGTCTATATTCCAGATAACTTTCAGCCGAATACACTTCTAAAACTTCTTCAGACACTGAAAAAGTTATGATGAAGCGTATTGCAGAAGGAGCGAAAATAACTTTTTGACATTTTCACAGATGCGTGATAATATGGTTATAGAAAAAGAGTGCTACCGATAGACGGTTATTCCGATATATGGTTTGACAAAAATTGCCGCCTAGTTTACCAGACCGGGGCGGCTATTTTTGTGGTTTATTATTATCCTTGCCGAATGTGTATCCGGCACAAAAGCAGGTGATGCCGAAGCTCACAACTGCAATGAAATCCACAATACTCATTGGCTTAGCCCTCCTTTTCACGGGATTCCCTTTGGGGGTTCTATGTAATCAGAGGGTCACAGTCCCTCTGTTGAAGGACTAACCGCCTACCGTTATGGTAGCACCCATGTTCTGATTATAGCAATAAAAAATCGTGGGTGCAATAAGAAAATGGCAGGGGGAAATAGCAGGCGTTGGTAACAAAGCATTTAGAACGAGGCTTTCGGTGCCAAAACGGTGCCAAGAAATCAGGCAAATAAAAATAGATCATGTAAATCAGCCATTTTTCACTGCATTTTGGGTAAGTGCCTCAAACATTGATGTAGCTATTATAGCAGGAACTCTGCTGGTTTACACTACGCCATGTTTTGAGGCACTTGCTATTAGTGTTTAAGGAGTAAAGATAATACGCGAGGCCTTGCCCCTCGTTCATATCGAAATCCAAGAGCATGACGTATTATTTCTGGTAAATAGAGTTTTTCTCCATCTCGTATGAGATAGCCTGACTGGATCATGGATTTTTCTTCAGCGGCTGTAAGTGCATCTTCTTCCAGATTCATAGGAAGTGTTTTTTTCTCAAATGGAAGATTCTCAAGTTTCTCAAAAATTGGTTTTAGGTTTTCGTATTCTGCTTTAATTTCTGTAATCTTATATTTTGAACAATTCGATACCGCATTACGGATTTCGGCGGGCATTAAAATCCTGTCATTGTAAGGCGGCTTTTTTCCATTATATTTTGAAGCATATTTTAAGAAACGAATAATATCTCGTGCCTGTAGCTGACCATTAAAGTCAGAAAGGGCAGCTAATATCCAACGGGAGGAATAGGCTTCATTGGATTCTTTCTTGCCTAATTTTAAGCCCCAGAGTTTTTCAAGATATTGATCAATTACTTCCTGAGATGCGTTTTCAACGGATATAGTTTCTTGATAAAAGTCTGATACAGAATGACTTACCAACCAGACGGCAAGCTTTAACGCTTCATTAGAAGACCATTTCAATTCTGCATAATTAAACGCTTGCTTAAACTGTTCATAGTTAACAGTGATTGCATTTTGCGCCATGTCACTTCGAAGAAAAATAATAAGTCCAATATTTTCATATCTGGCAGCAATTGTATTCAGAATACCCTGGCATAACACTTCAATTGCTTTTTGCTGGTTCTTATTGGAAGAAACCAGTTTCAATATTTCTTCCAGTCCATCGATTAGAAAGACAATCGTTTTTTGCTCTTTTTTTAATGCTTCATTAAGTTGTGCAAGGTTACTGAATTTTTTGTTAACTGAGTTTGCAAACAATTGTTCCCAAAAAATCATCCAGTCAGTTTCGCTATTTGCATTAAGATCTAATTCATAAGAATTGTCATTGTAAACGGATTTGGAAACTGCAGCACAGGAAACTGTTGTATTGAAACTGTTAATACATTCAGCTAAAACAAGTTTGAGTTTGAAAATATTCTGTGGAGCTAAAACCGGAACGAAGAAGCCGTTATCGTTGAAGATTTGTTTATTGTTTATTTCGCTGCAAAATGAATTCCAGTTTCCTTTTTCTATTAATTGACGATATAAAAATGTTTTTCCAGACCCCTTTGCTCCCTGGACAACAGCTGTGGGAACTTGGTTATTAAAGCGGGAACAAAGGTTCTTTATTGGTTCTGTTAATAATAACTCTTCTGCGCCATTTGCCTCGGCGGTAATTTGGTTATCTGCAAAATCATAAATCTTTTTTAAAATGGTTTTATGCTGTTCTTCTGTGTAATATATTTCAGCTGTTTTTACAGGCTGATAATACTGCAAAACTAATTTTTCTATGGCATAATACATATCTCTGTCTTTCAAAACCGTTAAAATCTGTCGCAGATTGGAAAGATGTATCAATTCACTGGCAAATGGGAGCTCAATAATCATATTGTCAAGAAGTTCTTCTGTGTTCTCAGTTGTCTGGAAACAGTTTGTCAGGCTTTCTTTTATTTGGTCTTTTTCCATAGTAGAAAAAGAATCAGGAATCATACTTAAGAATATGGTAGGAAGAAGAGAATCCTCTTTTACTTCCAGTCCCTTGGATATAAAATTTAAAACCTGTTTTGTGCCCATAATTGACTGCAGTGAGGTTGATGTCACGCAATACTTTTTCACTCTCGGATCAAGCAGGAGAGGAGCAGAATATTCACTTATACCAGCACGCAAATCTACAAGAACAGCAGAAGCGCCTAACTGAGCAGCCAAACTGGAAAGAACTTCTGCCAGGATATATTCTTTGTTTCGGCTTATGGTAATAGTCTGTGGGCTTGCGTATAAATCAAATAATTGCTGTTCATAGCGATAGGTAGGAAGGAAGAAATGCTCCACCCGTTGCTGACTGGTTTCGATAGGCAAAGTGAGTGTTCCCATTAAAGCTTCTGCAGTGGATACAATCTCTTCTATGCTGTTGTTATCCTGGATTAAAGTTAACAGATCCAGATAGCTAAATGCAGTTTCGTTTAGGTTTCCCTGAATTAATGTGAGACCTGGGGCTTCAAGATCGGAATCTATAATCAAGAGTTTATTTTTCTGTGGATCGTCCTGAATGCTTGTCCAGGCCTGGGCGAATGCAATCAAGGACAGAGTACGCCCCACACCGCCTTTATAGGAATGGAAAGCGATTACCGGACGGCTAAGCTCTTTTAAATTATTTTTTGGATATACGGAATCTTCATAAATTGCTTTTTTGAACAGTGGCATTATATTGGGGGAAATCGGACTAGATTCGAAATCGTATGAAACAGATAACGAGGCATTTGGGCAATCAAGTTTTATAGCAGAACAACCTGGCAGAATGTTTTTTGGAAACAGTTCTGCTAATGCAGAATGTGCTAATGCAGAATGTGCTAAATCTGATGTCTTTTCCCTGGGATACAGGATAATTTCATCGGGATATACTTCAATATCGTTAAAAGTATTTTTCCAATCTTTGTGATGCATTAAGATGTATCGATCTATATCTTTCCATGTGTAGAATTTCATACCTTATACCACCTCTTTTAACCACTCTTTAATCTGTATAAGAGTGTTGTCAAATTCTTCTAAATATGTAATCTTCTGATTAGCTGGAGCAATTAAATATCGGCATAATTGATGGTAATCAGAAGGTCCCACACTGTCACCGTATTCCGTGGGAAATTGCTTAAATTTATAGTTGCCGGCCTGCTTGGCTTTATTTAGTAAGGTTCTGAAATCGTGGGAATGAAGAACTCTTAATGTTTCGTCACTGGCTTGGGAAACGGTATTTATATTGTCTGTCTGCATGATCAGACATTTTAATCCACACTCAACGCAGTAGCATAACAGCAGACGACGGCTGTAATCGCTGCCTATACTCCATTTATCATAGGAGTTTGCGTGAGTCGTGAATGCTTTTTTGTAATTCTTTTTATCAGCTCGTAGTGTTGCCATGGAATCACTCCTTTTCAAGTCGTATTTTAACATAAATGTACGAGACCGTCTACTTGAAAAGTTCTTACATTTTCCACATTTTTCGATATTCTCCAGGTGCAATCCCTTCTGTTTTCTTAAAACTTCTGAAAAAAATCTTGAACTGGATACAAAACCGCAGGATTCATTGATTTCAGATTTTCTGAGGTCAATAAAAGAAAATCAGATACAGGATTTTCTGGATCAGTGGAATGCGGACAGATGCAAACGTGAGCGTATTTATATAATAACGATGAAAGCAATAAAAATAGAAAAAGGTATTTGAAGATATAAGAACAGGCTGCTCACCAGAAAACAGAACTTGCTATTTGCCGGAGTAAAGGATAAAATCAAAGCACAACCGTAAGTCATAAATTCAGTAAATATTTCAAACAATGATATAGCTGTCATAACAGAAAAAAATCTGTTATTTTACACTACGTCATGTTTTGAAACACCTACAAAAGGAGTACAAGAAAAATGAACCTATCAAAAATACACCACATCGCCATCATCGTATCCAACTACGAATCCGCCAAAGATTTCTACGTAAACAAGCTTGGCTTCTCCATTATCAGAGAAAACTATCGTCCGGAGCGTAGGGACTGGAAGCTGGATCTGCGTGTGGATGAGCACACGGAGCTGGAGATTTTTGCAGAACCAAATCCACCGAAGCGGGTGAGCCGTCCGGAGGCTTGTGGCCTGCGTCATCTTGCTTTCTGTGTGGAGAGTGTGGAGCAGACGGTGAAAGAACTGGCGGAGACCGGGATCGAATGTGAGCCGATCCGTGTGGATGATTTTACCGGCAAGAAGATGACGTTTTTTCATGACCCGGATGGACTGCCACTTGAGCTGCATGAGTAAGGGGGGTGGAACAAATGATGTTTCGTAAAGCAGTCATCAACTTGTTATTTGCGCTGTGAAATGATAAAATCAAAATAAAACAGGTGAGTTGTAACCTTGTGCTTGAGTAACAGCTTCAGAAAGAGATGGTATGTTATTATTGAAAGAAGAAATTTATACTATAGATGATATATATGCTTTACCAGAGGGTGAAAGAGCAGAATTGATTGATGGCCATATGTATATGATGGCTCCACCGAGTCGCAGACATCAAAAAATTTCAATGGAGCTTTCCAGTGTTATTCGTGAATATATTCGTTTTCACAAAGGAAAGTGTGAAGTATATGCAGCTCCTTTTGCTGTCTATCTTGATGAGAAAAGTAATACCTATGTTGAGCCGGATATCTCAGTGATTTGTGATCCACATAAACTGGATGACAGAGGATGTAATGGTGCACCTGACTGGATTATAGAAATTGTGTCACCATCCAGTAAAAAAGTGGATTATCTGTTAAAACTTCTGAAATACCGTTCCTGTGGTGTAAAAGAATACTGGATTGTTGATCCTGAGAAAGATCGTGTTATTGTATACAATTTTACAGGTGACGAAAGTATTAATGAGTATACTTTGGAGGATTCTGTTAAAGCAGGGATCTATGAAGAACTTGTGATTGATTTCGGAAGTATGGAATTGTAGGGGCCAATGAGCTGCCATTACTTAAAGAAGATTATATAAAACAAAGACTGCCGCAGGTTTCGCGCCTGCGGCATTTTGCAGTTTGTACAAAAAACACAGAAAATATATTGGAAAAAGAGCGGGAAAAGGGTATAATGTCAGAGAAAGTGTGATTGATAAAATACAGACGATTTTTTTCTGCTTTGTCAGGTCATAAATAAGTGAGGCGGAGGATGTAACAATGGAACAGCAGCATATGTTTACCAACCGGATGATCCGTAATCTTCTGGTGCCGGTAGTGCTGGAACAGATTTTGAATTCGATAATGGGAACCGCAGATACCATGATGGTCAGCAATGTGGGATCTGCGGCTCTTTCTGCGGTATCGCTGGTGGATTCCATCAATGTGCTTCTGATCCAGGCTTTTTCGGCGCTGGCAGCGGGAGGCGCCATTGTCTGTGCCCAGTATATCGGACAGAGGAATTATGAGAAGGCGAATATGTCTGCCAGGCAGGTGCTTTTTATCATCACAGCGATCTCTGTAGTGGTGTCTGCAGTCTGTCTGATCTTTCAGAAGCCGCTTTTGAGGCTGATCTTCGGTGCAGTGGATGCGGATGTTATGCGTGCATCGGAAATTTATTTCTTTTTCACGGCACTGTCATTCCCCTTTATTGCGGCTTATGATTCTGCGGCTTCGATCTTTCGTGCCCAGGAGAATACCAAGGGGCCTATGGCCATCTCCATGATCTCCAATATCATGAACATTGGCGGAAACGCGGTTCTGATCTGGGTTTTCCACCTTGGTGTTGCAGGAGCGGCGATCTCCACACTGGTTTCCCGTATTTTCTGTGCAGTGGTTGTTCTCTGGCAGCTGCGTAAGGATCGTCAGCCTGTCGTTGTGAAGGATTACCTGAAGATCCGTCCGGACTGGAGCATGATCGGACGGATCCTGGGACTAGGGATCCCTTCGGGAATTGAGAACAGTATGTTTCAGCTTGGAAAGCTTGCCATCCAGTCTACGGTTTCCACACTGGGAACAGCAGCCATCGCAGCGCAGGCAATGACCAATATCCTTGAGAACCTGAATGGTATCGCGGCCATCGGAGTAGGTGTGGGCCTGATGACCATCGTAGGCCAGTGTCTTGGTGCCGGCCGCAAGGATGAGGCGGTCTATTACATAAAAAAACTCTGCGTCATTGCAGAGGCAGTTATTATCGTAAGCTGTCTGATCGTGTATATTTTGGTCAGACCGGTGACGATCCTTGGCGGAATGGAGAGTACCAGTGCGGAAATGTGCATCCACATGATCACATGGATCACCATCGTAAAGCCTGTGGTATGGACAATGGCGTTCGTGCCGGGGTATGGTCTTCGTGCAGCCGGTGATGTGAAGTTTTCCATGATCACCTCCTGCTGTACCATGTGGGCATGCAGGTTCTGTCTCTGTGTTTTCCTGATCCGTGTCCTGGGCTTCGGGCCTATGGGTGTCTGGATCGGAATGTTTGCAGACTGGACTGTTCGTGGGATCATTTTTACCTGGCGTTTCCACAGCCGCAAATGGCTGGAGCACAAGGTAATCTGAAAAGGAGGGCATCGTATATATGAAGAATGGACTGGAAGACCAGTATGTCATAAAAAACAACAAGCGCCTCCGTTATGGCTACACAACAGGCTCCTGTGCAGCCGGGGCAGCCAGAGGTGCAGTCCGGATGCTGCTTTCGGGAGAGACTCTTTCCGAGGTAGAGCTTGATACCCCAAAGGGGATCACCCTCACGTTACAGCTTCACGATATTACCCGGGGCGAAACCTATGTCTCCTGTGCGGTACAGAAGGATGCAGGGGATGATCCGGATACCACCAACGGGATCCTGGTCTATGTAAAAGCGGAGAAGTTTTCTATCTCAGCGGCAGAACAGGCCGGGCAGCAGCAGAAAACAGAGAAATCCTGGCCTCAGATCATCCTGGACGGTGGGATCGGTGTGGGGCGTGTCACCAAGCCGGGACTTTCCCAGAACGTGGGGGAAGCGGCAATCAATCCGGTTCCCAGAGCCATGATCCTGCGGGAAGCCGAAGAGGCGGCCCAGGAATATGACTACGAGGGCGGTCTGAAGCTTACCGTATCCGTCCCTCAGGGGGAAGAGATCGCGAAGAAAACCTTTAATCCCCGTCTTGGCATTCTTGGCGGGATCTCCATACTTGGAACCAGCGGGATCGTAGAGCCCATGAGTGAGAAGGCTCTGATCGAAAGCATCCATGTGGAGATGAAGCAGCATTTCTGCCAGGGAGAAAACTATATCCTGGTGACACCGGGGAATTACGGTGCGGATTATCTCAGAGAGCATATGTCTATTCCCTTTGAGAACAATATCAAGTGCAGCAATTATGTAGGAGAGACCATTGACATGGCCATTGATATGGGCGTAAAGGGCATTCTTTTTGTGGCTCATATCGGTAAGTTTGTAAAGGTTGCCGCCGGGATCATGAATACCCATTCCCACTGTGCTGATGGAAGGATGGAGGTTCTCTGTGCAAGTGCTATCCGTGCAGGGGGCTCTCTGGAATGTGCCAGAGAGATCCTGGAGGCGGGGACTACCGATGAGGCGTTGGCTGTTCTTGACAGCTATGGTATCCTGAAAGAGACTATGGCTGTGGTCATGGAGAAGATTCAGTTTTATCTGGACCACAGATCCTATGAGCAGATCCTTCTGGGTGCTGTGGTGTTTTCCAATGTATACGGACTGCTGGGGCAGACCCGGGATGCAGAGGAGCTGATCCATAAGATACAGGAGCAGGCAGTCGGGGTGGATGATATTTCATGCGTGAAACCCTGATCCGGATGGAGATTTTTGATCCGGGGACAAAATTTGATATAAATAACAGACAGGTTTTATCCTGTCTGGAAAATATAGTTAGGAGGAAAGAAATATGGCAGGTAAATTATATGGTGTAGGTGTAGGACCGGGAGATCCGGAGCTTCTTACCTTAAAAGCACTTCGTCTTGTAAAGGAGGCAGAGGTGATCGCACTTCCGGGACAGGTTCCGGAGGATACGGTAGCGTTTAAGATCGTGGAGGGGGCTTATCCGGAGCTTGGAAAGAAGGAGCTTCTTGCAGTTCCTTTTCCAATGTCCAAGGATCCTGAGGTGCTGAAGAGCTATCACGATGCAGGAGCAGAAAAAGTCAAGGCTGTCCTGGACCAGGGGAAAGATGTGGTATTTCTCACACTGGGAGATCCTACCGTGTATTCCACATATCTCTATATCCATCACAGACTTGTGGCTCAGGGCTATGAGACGGAGATCGTCTGTGGCATCACATCCTTCTGTGCAGTTTCCGCCCGTCTGAACACCGGACTTGTGGAGAAGGCAGAGCCTCTTCACGTGATCCCGGCTTCCTATCAGATCGAAGATGCGCTGAAGCTTTCCGGTACCAAGGTCCTTATGAAGGCCGGAAAGAAGATGAAGGATGTGAAGGCCGAGCTTCTTTCCCAGGGGGCAGAGGCCATGATGATCGAAAACTGCGGAATGCCGGATGAAAAGATCTACCGGACCGTGGAGGAGATCCCTGAGGATGCAGGATATTATTCCCTGATCATTATCAAAGAAAACAAAGACAGAAGAGAGGAATAGATTATGGTACATTTTGTAGGAGCAGGTCCGGGAGCACCGGATCTTATCACAGTAAGAGGTAAACAGTATCTGGAAGAGGCAGATGTGATCATCTATGCGGGATCTCTTGTAAATCCCCAGCTTCTGGAGTATTCCAAGGATGTGTGCACCATCCATAACAGTGCAAAGATGACCCTTGAGGAAGTGATCTCTGTTATGGAGAGAGCAGAGGCTGAGGGTAAGATGACCGTTCGTCTCCACACCGGCGATCCATGTATCTACGGTGCGATCCGTGAGCAGATGGATATCCTGGATGAAAAGGGAATCCCCTATGATTCCTGCCCGGGTGTCAGTGCCTTCTGCGGAGCTGCATCTGCACTGAACCTGGAGTATACACTTCCGGATATTTCCCAGAGTGTGATCATCACAAGAATGGAAGGAAGGACACCGGTGCCGGCAAAAGAGAGTATTCAGTCCTTTGCCGCTCATAATGCGACTATGGTTATTTTCCTCAGTACAGGTATGCTGGAGGAGCTGAGCCGCAGACTGGTGGAGGGCGGATACCGTGAGGATACACCGGCTGCCATCGTCTACAAGGCAACCTGGCCCGATGAGAAGAAGTTTATCTGTACAGTGGGTACTCTGGCCCAGACAGCAAAAGAGAACAAGATCACAAAAACAGCGCTTATGCTGGTAGGTGATGCGGTCAATGCTGCAAGCTATGACAGATCCAAGCTGTATGATCCGGGCTTTACCACAGAGTTCCGTGAGGCTACGAAATAAAATATGAACATTTCCATCATTTGCTTCAGTATGACAGGGCTGGAGACAGGGGAAAGGCTTCAGAGGGCTCTGGAAAAAGAGGGTGAGAGTGTCACCCTTGCAAAAAAGAGCCGGTACCTTCCGGATCCGATCTCTGTTTCCACCTCCCAGTGGGCAGGGGAACAGTTCCAGGCAGGAAAAGAGGGCGTGATCTTTGTTGGTGCCTGCGGGATCGCAGTGCGCAGTATCGCACCTTACATTGCCGGAAAAAAGACGGATCCGGCTGTGCTGGTGATTGATGAGTGCGGAAAATTTGTCATTGCTCTTCTTTCCGGACATCTGGGCGGAGCCAATGAGCTGGCTCTTCGCTGTGCCGGATATCTTAAGGCGGTGCCGGTTGTGACAACAGCCACAGATCTTCACAGCCGTTTTGCAGTGGATGTTTTTGCAAAAAAGAATGGCTGTGCTATTTTTCATATGAAGGCTGCAAAGGAGGCTTCTGCGGCCCTTCTTGCGGGAGAGAGCGTTGGCTTTTACAGTGAGTTTCCATGGGACGGGGAGCTGCCGGAGGGTCTGGTGCTTTGCGGGAAGGACGGAAGGCTCTCAGCTGCAGCGGATCCGGAGAAGGGTGAGATAGCCGGTGAGGCACCGGAAACAGGTATTGCGGTGACGATCCACAGAGGCTGCCTGCCCTTTAAAAATACAGTCCATGTGGTGCCGCCCGCTGCAGTTCTGGGAATGGGCTGCCGCAGGGGAAAGGATGCAGCCTCCATCCGGAAGGCGGCAGAGGAATGTCTGAAGGGATCAGATGTTTACAGAGAAGCACTGAGAGCCATTGCCAGTATCGATCTGAAGAAAGAAGAGGTGGGACTTCTTTCTCTGGCAGAAGCCTGGCAGCTTCCGTTTCTGACCTTTACAGAGGAAGAGCTGAAGGCAGTGCAGGGTGAATTTACCCCGTCACAATTTGTAAAAAAGATAACAGGTGTAGAGAATGTCTGTGAGAGAAGCGCGGTTCTGGGTTGCGGACAGGGTACACTGATCAGAAAAAAAACAGGCCGGGACGGTGTGACCACCGCCCTTGCAGCCGGAAATCGGAGGATACGTTTTGAGTAAGATTTATGTTGTAGGAATTGGCCCGGGTGCGTATGACCAGATGACTGGAAGAGCGATCCGTGCATTAAATGAAAGTGATGTGATCATCGGTTACACGGTGTATGTGGATCTTGTAAAGGAGTATTTTGCAGGCAAAGAGTTCATGACCACACCGATGAAAAAAGAGGTAGACCGCTGTGTACTTGCTTTTGACGAGGCAAAAAAAGGAAAAACCGTTTCCATGATCTGCAGTGGTGACGCCGGTGTCTATGGCATGGCAGGTCTGATGTATGAGGTGGGAGAAAACTATCCGGATGTGGAGCTGACCATTATCCCGGGTGTGACAGCAGCCACAGGCGGCGCCGCAGTGCTGGGTGCACCGCTGATCCATGATTTCTGCCTAATCAGCTTAAGTGATCTTCTGACTCCGTGGGAGAAGATCGAGGCAAGGCTTCTGGCAGCAGCACAGGCGGATTTTGTGGTATGCCTTTACAATCCGTCCAGCAGAAAACGTAAGGATTATCTTCAGAAGGCTTGTGATCTGATGATGAAATACAAGTCCCCGGATACTGTCTGCGGCACGGTTGCCCAGATCGCACGTGACGGCGAGACGGCACAGGTTATGACACTGAAGGAGCTCCGTGATACAGAAGTGGATATGTTTACTACCGTATTTGTGGGAAATTCACAGACTAAGAATGTAAACGGCAAGATGGTAACACCAAGGGGATATAAGAATGTATAAAGCCATTGTTTTTGCAGGGACCACCGAGGGCTATGCGCTCTGTGAGTTCCTTGCGGAAAATCATGTTCCGGTTTATGCCTGTGCAGCTACGGAATATGGCGGCTCCCTTCTGAAGGAAAATGAATTTCTCCATGTCAGCGCCGGAAGGCTGAAAACCGAAGATATGGAGGAGCTTTTCCGAAGGGAAGCGCCGGAGATCGTTCTGGACGCCACTCATCCCTATGCAGCAGAGGTGACAAAAAATATCCGGACTGCCTGTGAGAACGGAAGCATTCGCTATCAGCGTGTCCTTCGCCCGGAGGGGGAGAAGAACAGGGAAGCCATCTATGTGGAAAGCACGGAGAAGGCGGCAGAGCTTCTTTCCGGTACAGAGGGGAACATTTTTCTTACCACAGGAAGCAAGGAGCTGTCTAAATTTACAGTGATCCCGGATTACCAGGAGAGGCTTTTTGCCCGGGTGCTGT
Source organism: Blautia sp. BCRC 81119 (assembly GCF_003184505.1). Taxonomy (NCBI): domain Bacteria; kingdom Bacillati; phylum Bacillota; class Clostridia; order Lachnospirales; family Lachnospiraceae; genus Blautia; species Blautia sp. BCRC 81119. The sequence continues at coordinate 141,072 of NZ_QJHD01000002.1, forward strand.
CCATCCCTTCCGTGATCAGCTCCTGCGCGGAGCTGGGGATCGAGGGAAAGCATCTCATCGGTATGCAGGGGCCATTTTCCACAGAGATCAACGAAGCCATGCTTCGACAGTTTCAGTGCAGCTATCTGGTCACCAAGGATACCGGTCTGGCAGGTGGATTCCCGGAAAAGATGGAGGCCTGTCAGCGCTGCGGCGTCACACCTGTGATCATCGGAAGACCTTTGCAGGAGGAGGGGCTGTCCCTGCCGGAAGCAAGGGTATTTCTGGCAAAGTTGTTCGGCCTTACCCTGTCACAGAGGGTTTCTCTTGTAGGCATCGGCATGGGTGCGGAAAAAACCCTGACTTTGGAAGGAAAGAAGGCCTTTGATGAGGCGGAGCTTCTGATCGGTGCAAAGCGTATGACAGATGCCGTACAGAGGCCGGGGCAGATGGTTCTCCATGAGTACCGCAGTGATAAGATCGTGGAGTATATCAAGACACATCCACAGTACCGTACCGTAGCCATTGCCCTTTCCGGCGATGTGGGCTTCTACAGCGGCGCAAGGAAGCTGATCGATCTTCTGGATGGTGATGTCCAGGTGATCTGCGGGATTTCTTCCGTTGTCTATTTTATGGCGAAGATCGGTCTTTCCTGGGATGATGCCAGGATCGTCAGCGCTCATGGAAGAGACTGCAATCTGATTGCCCTGATCCGGCATAACCCCAAGGTTTTTTCCATTCTGGGAACAGAGGATGGGGTAGCTCGTCTGGCTTCTCGTCTGGTTGCGTATGGAATGGGTGATGTGACCCTTTATGTGGGAGAAAATCTTTCCTACGAAAATGAAAAGATCTTTCATGCCAGTGCGGCAGAGCTTACAGAATACCGGGGAGATGCGTTAAGCGTGGTAACTGCGTGCAATGAAAAGGCACTACCTTTGCCTGCAGTTCACGGGATCTGTGATGAGGAATTTCTCCGTGGGAAGGCGCCTATGACAAAGGAAGAGGTGCGTACGGTTTCTCTGTCCAAGCTTCGTCTTCAGGAGGATTCTGTCTGCTATGATGTGGGAGCGGGCACAGGCTCGGTTTCTGTTGAGATGGCGCTTCGTGCCTGGAAGGGGCAGGTCTATGCCATCGAGAAAAAGGAAGATGCCCTTGCTCTTCTGAAGGAGAACAGGCGGAAATTTGCCACAGACAATCTGGAGATCGTGCCGGGTACTGCACCGGAAGCGATGGTGGAACTGCCTGTTCCGACACATGCCTTTATCGGCGGGTCTTCCGGAAATATGAATGAGATCATCCGGCTTCTTCTGGACAAAAATCCAAAAGTACGGATCGTGATCAACTGCATCACGCTGGAGACGGTGACGGAAGCCATGAATGCCATCCGAGATTTCAGCCTGACGGATGTGGATATCGTACAGCTGTCTGCGGCAAGATCCAAATCTATCGGAAGGTATCATATGATGATGGGTGAGAATCCGATCTATATCATTTCCTGCAGCGGAAGAGGGGAGGAGATTTAGGTGAAGATCCCGAGAATACTTCTTGCGGCAGGTGCCAGCGGAAGCGGAAAAACCCTGATCACCTGCGGGCTGCTTCAGGCGCTGGTGAACCGTGGCCTTAAGGTGGCTTCTTTTAAATGCGGCCCGGATTACATAGATCCTATGTTCCACAGCCGTGTGATCGGTACAAGATCCCGAAACCTGGATACGTTTTTTACAGATGGAGACAGAACCCGGTATCTTCTGGCAAAGAACGCATCGGACTGTGAGATCGCAGTGATGGAGGGAGTCATGGGGTATTATGACGGTGTAGGAGGAATCACCTCCAGAGCCAGCGCCTATGATCTGGCCTCCACCACAGATACACCGGCGATCCTGATCGTAAACAGCCGTGGCATGAGTGTTTCCCTGGCTGCCTATGTAAAGGGCTTTCTGGAATACAAAAAGGACAGTCATATCTGCGGCGTGATCTTTAACCAGATGTCTCCCATGCTGTATCCCAGGATGAAGAAGCTTCTGGAAGAGGAGCTTTCCGTAAAGGTGCTGGGATATGTTCCGAAGGTGGAGGACTGTGTGATCGAAAGCCGTCATCTGGGGCTGGTGCTTCCGGAGGAGATCCCGGAGCTGAAAAGCCGTCTGCAGAAGCTTTCCGAGGTACTGGAGAAAACCCTGGATATCGATGGGATCCTGGAGCTTGCAGGGGAAGCACCGGAGCTTGCGGCACCGGAGACGGAAATGCTGATACAGAAGGATACTGCCTTCGGATACCGTACAGAGGAAAAGGTGCGGATCGGTGTGGCGGATGATGAAGCCTTCTGCTTTTTCTATGCGGATAATTTAAATCTTCTGGAGCAGATGGGAGCGGAGCTAGTACGTTTTTCACCCATTCATGACAGAGAGCTTCCGGAGGATCTGGACGGGCTTCTTTTAAGCGGCGGTTACCCGGAATTAAACGGGGAGGCGCTGGAAGAAAATCAGGAAATGTGCACCCGGATCCGGGAAGTTATCCTGGACGGAATGCCCTGTCTGGCAGAATGTGGCGGATTCATGTATCTTCATCAGGAGATGGAGGATATGGAAGGAAAGCAGCGCAGAGTCTGCGGGGTGATCCCTGGAAGGGCTTACCGCACACCGAAGCTGAACCGGTTCGGCTATATCACCCTTACGGAAAAACAGGATACCGGACTTGGTGAGATCCCGGCTCATGAATTCCATTACTTTGATTCTACAGATTGCGGAGAGGATTTTCATGCGGCAAAGCCGGCATCTAAAAGAGGATGGGATTGTATCCATGACCGGGGCAGGCTGATGGCAGGATTTCCGCATCTTTATTATTACGGAAATCCCAGGGTTCCGGCACGCTTTCTGAAGAACGCACTGGAATATAAGAAAGAACGGAGGCAGAAAAAAGATGCTGAAATATAGTCTTCCTGCACTGGTCATAGGATTTGTGCTGGATCTTCTGATCGGAGATCCCAGATGGCTTTATCATCCGATCTGTGTCATCGGCAATCTGATTGCAGTGCTGGAAAAGGTGATCCGGAAGATTTTTCCGAAAAATCACGGCGGTGAGCTGACAGGAGGCTTTCTGATCGTAGTGCTTGTCTGTCTGTTCAGCGGCGGGGTGCCGCTTCTGGTGCTTTATTATCTTTACCGGTATCTGCCGGTGGCCGGATTTGTGCTGGAGGTTTTCTGGTGCTATCAGCTTCTTGCCACCCGTTCCCTGAAGGATGAGAGTATGAAGGTTTATGACCGGCTGAAAAACGGAACTCTGGACGAGGCACGCTATGCGGTGTCCATGATCGTAGGCCGTGATACCAGAGAGCTTACGGAAACCGGCGTGACAAAGGCTGCCGTGGAAACCGTTGCGGAAAATGCATCCGACGGCGTGATCGCCCCCATGCTATATATGGCTATCGGTGGGGTGCCGCTGATGTTTTTGTACAAGGGTATCAATACCATGGATTCTATGCTTGGATATAAAAATGACAAATATCTTTATTTCGGCCGTATTGCGGCAAAGCTGGATGATGTGGCCAATTATATCCCTGCCAGGATTTCCGGATGGCTGATGGTGGCAGGAACTGTTTTTACAGGAATGGATACAAAAAACGCGGCAAAGATCTACAAACGTGACCGGAGAAACCATGCAAGCCCCAACTCTGCTCAGACAGAGGCTGCCATGGCCGGAGCGCTGGATGTACAGCTTGCGGGAAATGCATATTATTTCGGGAAATTATATGAAAAACCTACGATCGGGGATCCGATTCGCCCGGTGGAGCCGGAGGATATCAAAAGGGCTAACCGACTGATGTACGCGGCATCTATACTGGGTGTGGTTGTATTTGGACTGCTCAGTGCGGGGATCCGGTTCGGGTTATTAAGGTAACAATAAATACAGACAGGAGAATGACCAATGACAAAACACATACATGGAGGAGACGTATATAAACATAAAGACTGCCTGGATTTTTCGGCAAATCTGAATCCTTTGGGAACACCGGAAAGTGTGAAGCAGGCCATTATCCACAGTCTGGATCATATTGCACAGTATCCCCAGGTGGGATGCGGCGTTCTCAGGGAAAGGATCGCAGAATCGGAAGGGGTAAAAGCGGAAGAGGTAATATGCGGTAACGGAGCGGCAGAAGTGATCTTTACGCTTTGTCATGCAGTAAAGCCAAAGCGGGCTCTGATCCCGGCGCCTACTTTTGCGGAATACGGACAGGCTCTGGCCAGCACAGGCTGTGAGCTAGAATATTACATGCTGACGGAAAATGACGGTTTTGTGCTCAGTGAAGCATATCTGGATATCCTCCATAAGGGACTGGATATGGCTTTCTTATGTAACCCCAACAATCCTACCGGCATGCTGATCCCCCACAGGCTTCTGAAAAGGATCCTGGAAAAATGCAGAAAGCTGGATATCCTGCTGGTGGTAGATGAATGTTTCCTCGATTTTGTAAAGGAACCGGAAGAGTATTCTCTGAAGCGTTCTCTTTCCGGGTTCAATAATCTTTTTATCCTGAAGGCATTTACAAAAAGATATGCCATGGCCGGTGTGCGGCTAGGCTATGGCCTCTGTTCTGACAGAAAGCTGATGGAAAGGATGGAGCTCTGCGTTCAGCCATGGAATGTTTCCACCATGGCCCAGGCAGCCGGGCTCCAGGCACTTACAGAGACGGAATATGTAGAGGAGGGAAGACAGCTTGTTTTTCGGGAGGCACAGTGGCTGAAGGATGAGCTGGTCCGCATTGGGTATAAAGTATTTCCGTCGGAAGCAAATTATATTTTCTTTAAAGGACCGGAGGAGCTCTTTGACTTCTGTCTGCGTAAGCGGATCTTGATCCGTGACTGCAGCAATTATCCGGGTCTTACAAAGGGGTATTACCGGATCGCGGTAAAGCGCCATGAAGAAAATGTAAAACTGATCGAAGTACTTGAGGGAGGTATATTATGGCAAAAGCAATAATGGTACAGGGAACCATGTCCAATGCCGGAAAAAGCCTACTGGCTGCGGGACTTTGCAGGATCTTTAAGCAGGATGGATATCGTGTGGCTCCTTTTAAATCACAAAATATGGCACTGAATTCCTTTATCACAGAGGATGGTCTTGAGATGGGACGGGCCCAGGTCATGCAGGCAGAGGCAGCCGGGATCCGGCCGTCTGTCCTGATGAATCCCATCCTTCTGAAGCCTACCAATGATGTAGGCTCCCAGGTGATCGTAAACGGAGAGGTTCTTGGAACCATGAGTGCCAGGGATTATTTCAAATATAAGAAGACCCTGGTTCCGGATGTGATGAAGGCATACAACGCTCTTGCAGCGGAAAACGATATCATTGTCATCGAAGGTGCGGGAAGTCCTGCCGAGATCAATCTCAAGGATGAGGATATTGTAAATATGGGTATGGCAAAGATGGCCAAGGCACCGGTCCTTCTTGTGGGAGATATTGACCGTGGAGGTGTTTTTGCCCAGCTGATCGGTACGGTAGAGCTTCTGGAGGACGATGAGAAGGCTATGGTAAAGGGGCTGATCATCAACAAATTCCGCGGAGATAAGACTATTCTGGACCCTGGTGTTGTCATGCTTGAGGAAAGAAGCGGGATCCCGGTGGTGGGTGTGGCGCCTTATCTGGATATCCAGGTGGAGGATGAGGACAGCCTGACGGAGCGTTTTGACCGGAAGCAGGAAGCCGGTGTCATTGATATCGCAGTGGTCCGTACACCAAGGATCTCCAACTTTACGGATTTTAATCCTTTTGAGAGCATTCCCGGAGTTTCTCTCCGCTATGTAAAACACCCGAGAGATCTTCACTCTCCGGACATGATCATCCTTCCTGGAACCAAGAACACCATGGGTGATCTGATCTGGATGCGGGAAAGCGGAATGGAGGCAGCAGTTCTTAAGGAAGCCTCCAGAGGCAAGCTGATCTTTGGTGTCTGCGGTGGCTATCAGATGCTGGGTGAAACCTTAAGCGACCCTCATGGAGTTGAAAATGGCGGTTCTATGAAAGGAATGGGACTTCTTCCTATGGAAACGGTATTTGCCGAAAAGAAAACCAGGACCAGGGTGCAGGGGCATTTCGGTCAGCTGTCCGGTGTGTTTGCTCCTCTTTCCGGTGCGGAGATCGAGGGCTATGAGATCCATATGGGCGAAAGCATCCTGAAGGACAATGCAGGAACAGCCACGAAGATCACAGACAGCGTCAGCGGTAAGAAAAAAGAAGAGGGTGCTTTTGCGGGAAATGTGTGCGGAACCTATATCCACGGCGTTTTCGATAAGGAAGCATCTGCAGAGGCGATCATCCGCGTGATCGGCGAGAAAAAAGGTATTGATGTGGAAAATATGACAGGCGTGGATTTTGCGGCATTTAAGGAACAGCAGTATGATATCCTGGCTGCAGAGCTGCGGAAGCATCTGGATATGAAAAAAATCTATGAGATACTGGAAAACGGGATTACGGAGGAAGAATAGAAATGAAAGTTGAGCTTGAAAATGTAAAACCCATGGAGATCGAAAAAAGAAGCTTTGAGATCATCACAGAAGAGCTGGGGGATACTCCCCTGATCCCGGGAACAGAGCTGATCGTAAAACGCTGCATCCACACAAGCGCAGATTTTGATTATGCAAAAAATCTCTGCTTCTCGGAGGGGGCAGTGGAGATGGCCATGGACGCCATCCGCAACGGCGCCTGCATCGTCACAGATACCCAGATGGCAAAGGCTGGGATCAACAAGCGTGCACTTGCCCGCTACGGCGGTGAGGCTTACTGCTTCATGTCCGATGAGGATGTGGCAGCCCTTGCAAAAAAGAACGGGACTACCAGAGCCACAGCCAGCATGGACAAGGCAGCAGAGATGGATAAAAAGCTGATCTTTGCCATTGGAAACGCACCTACCGCACTGGTACGTCTTTATGAGCTTATTGAGAACGGAAAGCTTTCTCCTGAGCTGATCATCGGTGTGCCGGTAGGCTTTGTGAATGTTGTGCAGTCCAAGGAGCTGATTATGCACGCAGATGTGCCTTATATTGTGGCAAAAGGACGCAAGGGTGGAAGCAATATTGCTGCGTGCATTGTAAATGCCCTGCTCTACATGATCGATAACCGGAGAGATTAGGAGCCGGTAACATCCTTCAGAAGCTGACAGGCAGGCAGAAAATCCTTGGATGGAATGGAGGAGCAGGAGAGGACCAGGGTGACCTCGGCTCCGTTTTCTCTGAGAACCTCCAGTCCCAGACCACGGTTCCGGGCTCTGTCTGTCAGTTCACTGCCTGTGAGAGAACAGGGAAGAGTAAGGGCAAGGCTGGTTCCTGCGGCTCCTGTTTGGATCTGGCAGTCCTGGCCGAAGGTTTCCCGGACAGCCTGGGAAAGAGCCTTCAGCTTCTGGGAATAAAGGCGGCGGAGCTTTCTTGTCTGGGAAGCCAGATGCCCGTCGCGGATAAACTGGCAGAGTGCAATCTGTTCTGCCTTGGAAGCAGTCTGATTATAAAAGGCTGCTTTTTTTGTATATTTTTCCCGGAGAGAGCGCGGCAGTACCATGAAGCTGACACGGATGGAGGGCAGCAGCAGCCTGGAAAAGGAACCGATATAGACAACGTTTTCACCACCTGCAAGGCCGAAAAGTGAAGGCGTCGGTTTCTGGAAATAAACAAATTCGTTTTCGAAATCATCCTCAATGATCAGATGGTCATTGATCTCCGCATGACGGATCAGCTCCAGGCGTCGTTTTACCGGCATGATCTCGCCCCATTTCGTCATGTGAGCAGGAGAAACATAGATCACATCGCAGCTTTTGTCCCGGTAATGGACATCAAAGCCGTAATCCTGAAAGATGGTGCTGCATGTGGTGAAGGATGGTGTGGGGAACGAAACGGTTTTCCGTTCATGGATCAGAGGGCAGAGGATCTGGAGAAGGGGCTGGAGACCGGCCCCTACTACAATGTCATCCGGGGAGCAGATCACATTTCTGCGTTCCCGGATATAGTCTGCGAGAACCTCCCGGAAATCGCTTTCGCCCTGGGGTTCGCCATAAGAAAGCATACGGTCGCCCTGGCGGAGGGCACTTTTGATGTAACGCTGCCACAGATCAAAACGGAAGCTTTCCCGGTCAACACCGGAAGAAGCAAAATCATAAAGGCAGGGCGTGATATCCTTATCCTGTTTTTCGGGGGTAAGCAGATGCTGCTTGGAAGCAATGCCGGTGACATAATAGCCGCTCTGTGCCCTGGCGATGATATAGCCGTCTGCTGCCAGCAGAAGATAGGCATTTTCGATGGTGGTACGGCTCAGCTTCAGCTCCTGGGCGCATTTGCGGAGGGAGGGCATTTTGCTTCCGGGAAGGAGACGGCCTTCCAGGATCAGTTTCCGGTAATAGTGATAAACCTCCAGATAAAGGTGTTCTTTTTTGTGTTCTGCAGATATATTTAACATAAGTATGATGATTTCCTTCCAAAAATGATTGCGTAAACCTGACAGTTCATTCTATAATATTACAGAAAAAAACTCAAGACTGGAGAATTACCATGAAAAAAATAGCAGTGATCAATGATCTTTCCGGGCTGGGGAAATGTTCACTGACAGCAGCGATCCCGGTGATCTCGGTGATGGGAGTCCAGGCGTGTCCACTTCCCACCGCTGTTTTAAGCAACCAGACCGGTTATGAAAGTTATTTCTGTGAGGATTTCACAGAGCATATGGAACCATATATGGAGCAGTGGAAAAAAAGAGGATTTTTCCCGGATGGGATCTATACAGGATTTCTTTCTGACGATAAGCAGGCAGACAGGATCCTGAAATTTATGGATGCGTTTGCAGGGAAGGATACTCTGATCCTTACAGATCCGGTGATGGGGGATGACGGCGCGGTTTATCCGATCTATACAGAAGAGCTTCGTAGCCGGTTCTGCGAACTGACACGTCGTTCCTATGTGATCACACCGAACCTTACGGAAGCCCTCCTTCTTCTCTACGGAAAAGAAAAAATGGAGGAGATCTGGAAGGAACTGCAAAAGGCATCAGAGGCCCGGCGGATGGAAGAAATCCGGGAGATCGGGTGCGGACTTGCCCGGAAATTTTCACTTCCTGCCGTTGTGATCACCGGAGTGGATCACAGGGAGGAGGGGCAGCCTCTGAAAATGGGGAATCTTGTCCTGGAAAACGGAAACAGCTCCTGGGTATTTGCAGAGAAATCCGGCGGAAGCTATTCCGGGACAGGAGATCTTTTTGCATCCGTGCTCAGTGCAGGGCTGGTAAAAAGATATTCCATGAAAACCTGTGCAGAGCTGGCCGTGGATTTTATCTCGGCATCGATCCGGGATGCGGTGGAGGAAGGAACAGACCGTAACGATGGTGTATGCTTTGAACAGCATCTCGGCATGCTGCTTCCATAAAAACATAAGGGGATAAAAAAGAGCTGACCGTCAGGCCAGCTCTTCCCATTTTTCATAAAGTTCTTCCAGTTCTTCAGCGATGGATGCTTTTTCGCGGCTCAGCTTTGTACATTCCGCTACATTGGTGCAGACATCCGGAAGGACCATGGTTTCGTCGATCTCGCTGTCTCTTGTTTCCAGCTCTTCGATACGGGCTTCGACTTTTTTTAGCTCGGCTTCCCGTTTTCGTTTCTTTGCCTGTTCTTCCTTCATCTGCTGCCAGGAAAGCTTGTTCTCGGAAACCGCTTTTTCTTCTGCAGGTGCCTCCGGAGAAGTGCTTCCCGGTGCATAGGTACTGGTCAGCTCCTCCTTCTTTTCCAGATAGTAATCATAATCACCGATGTAATTTACCACTGCCTGGTTTGTCAGCTCCATGATCCTGGTCGCAGTCTGATTGATAAAGTAACGGTCATGGGATACATAAAGGACTGTACCGGTGTAGCTGACCAGTGCTTCCTCCAGGATCTCCTTGGAGGCAATATCCAGATGGTTGGTAGGCTCGTCAAGGATCAGGAAGTTGGCTTCGGAAAGCATCAGCTTTGCAAGGGAAACACGGCCTCTTTCTCCACCGGAAAGTGCGGAGATCTCCTTGAAAACATCATCTCCGGTAAAGAGAAATGCGGCAAGCATATTTCGGATCTCGGTCTCTGTGAGAGTCGGATAAGTATCGGAGATCTCCTGGAAAATCGTTTTGTCCATATGCAGAACATGATGTTCCTGATCGTAATAACCGATCTGCACCTTGGAACCAAGGGAAAATTTGCCGGCATCTGCCTCAATAAGACCGTTGATGATCTTCAGCATGGTGGTCTTTCCGGTTCCGTTGTTTCCGATCAGTGCCACACGCTCGCCGCGTTTGATATCAAAGGAGATATCGGAGAACAGGGTCTGTCCCGGAAAGGCCTTGGAAAGCGCTTCCACGTGGAGCACATCGTTTCCGCTTAACACCCGTGGTTCCAGCGAGATACGCATCCGGTCCTGGAGCTCAAGAGGTTTTTCAATTCTCTGTACACGGTCCAGCATTTTTTCACGGCTTTCCGCACGTTTGATGGATTTTTCACGGTTAAAGGATTTCAGCTTGGCGATAACGGCTTCCTGATGCTTGATATCCCGCTGCTGATTTAAGTATGCCTTGTACTGTGCGTCACGAAGCTGAGCCTTCTTGAGAGCATAGGCAGAGTAGTTGCCGCTGTATACGCGGGTCTGTCCGGCTTCGATCTCAATGACCTTGGTGACCACCTTATCCAGAAAATAACGGTCATGGGAGACGATAAAAACAGCTCCCGGATAATTCAGAAGATAAGTTTCCAGCCAGGAGATGCTTTCCATATCCAGGTGATTGGTTGGCTCATCCAGAAGCAGGATATCCGGCTTGGAAAGAAGCATCTTGCCCAGCGCCACGCGGGTTTTCTGACCGCCGGAAAGAGTTTCAATCTGCTTGTCATAATCTTCCTCCGTGAAGCCGAGACCCTTTAAGACACCGGTCAGCTCACTTTTGTAAGCGTATCCGTTCTCCAGCTCAAACTGATGGGTCAGGCGGGTATAGGTTTCCATCAGACGGTTCAGCTCATCACCGGTCACCGTGTTCATTTCCTGTTCCATATTGCGGATACGGCGTTCCATATCGATGATGTGCTGCTTGGTGGTAAGAAGCTCTTCGTAGATGGTATGATGTCCGTGGATATCCTGGTACTGGGCAAGATAGCCGATATTTTTATCCCGGGCAAGCACCACGGTACCGGAATCAGCAGAAAGCTCCTGCATGATGATACGCAGCAGTGTGGTCTTTCCTGCACCGTTGCAGCCGATCAGAGCAGCCTTTTCACGGTCTTCAATGTGAAAGGATGCATCATTTAAAATTACTTTTTCGCCAAAGGCCTTGCATATATTCTGACATGATAAAATCATAAAAACTGTCCTCCTGTATAAAGAATCACCCCTGTTTATGTCTGAACAGGGAAAAATCCTCCACCTATTATAACGGAAACTGCCGGGATTTCAAAGAAAAAATCAATTATTAGAAAAAATATAAAGAAATTTGTACAGAATAGACAACTTTAATTGACAGGAAAATGTCAATTCGTTATAATTAACCTAGTGTAAGGTAAGGAGGAAAACTATCGTGGAGACAAAACAAATCTCGAAAGCGGTGATTAAGCGTCTGCCACGCTATTACCGCTACTTAGGAGAGCTGATGGAAGATAATGTAGAACGTATTTCTTCCAATGAATTAAGTAAGAAGATGCATACCACAGCTTCTCAGATCCGTCAGGATCTTAATAATTTTGGCGGTTTTGGGCAGCAGGGGTATGGCTATAATGTACACTATCTTTATACAGAGATCGGTAAGATCCTGGGACTGGATACCGTTCATCCGATGATCATCCTGGGTGCCGGTAATCTGGGACAGGCACTTGCCAATTATGTGGATTTTGAGAAGCGCGGGTTCAGGCTGGTTGGTATCTTTGACGTAAATCCTGTGCTTGAGGGCATCGCAGTCCGTGGACTTGAGATCCAAATGCTCAGTGAGCTTCCGTTTTTCCTGAGAGAGAATAACGTGGAGATCGCGATTCTGACACTTCCCAAGAATAAAGCCAAGGAAATGGCGGATATCCTGGTGGAGAACGGGATCAAGGCAATCTGGAATTTTGCACATCTCGATCTTGAGACACCGGATGATGTGATCGTAGAGAACGTTCATCTTTCCGAGAGTCTGATGACACTGTCTTATAATCTCAGTAAATACAGGCAGGAACATGTGGATAAGTAAGAATTGTTAAGCTGCCGGAAACGGCAGCTTTCTCTATGACAGAGGGGAGGCAGAAGACAGAATGAAGAAGCTTGTTACCTGCAAAGAAATGAAGGATCTGGACTCCACAACGATCCGTGAGATCGGAGTTCCCTCCGAGGTTCTGATGGAGCGGGCAGCACTGAAGGTGGTAGAGGAAACAGAAAAGTATCTCCAGAAGGACGAAAGGATCCTGGTAGTCTGCGGAAGCGGAAATAATGGCGGTGACGGTATCGCTGTTGCCAGATTGTTCCATCTGAAGGGGATCCGGGTAGAGTTTTATATGGTCGGAAACAAAGATAAAATGACCAGAGAGACTGCTCTTCAGTATAAGATCGCTTCCGGTTATCGTGTCCCGGAGGTGAATAACCCGCAGTGGAGTGAATATACTACTATAGTAGATGCCGTGTTTGGGGTAGGCCTGACGCGTCCGATCGAGGGGCATTATGCTGATATCATCCATGAGATGAACAGTGCGAGGGCCAAAAAGATCGCAGTTGACATCCCGTCAGGAGTGAACGGAGATACTGGCCTGGAAATGGGAATTGCCTTCAGCGCCGATCTGACTGTCACATTTGCCTACCGGAAAAGAGGTCTTTGCTTTTATCCGGGAAGACTGTATGCAGGAAGGATCGTTACCGCCGATATCGGGATCTATGAGCAAGAAGCTGTGACTGCATCTGCCGCCTGTCTGGAAAATAAAGATCTGAAGCTGTTTCCGGAACGTGATCCCGGCGGAAACAAGGGTACCTTCGGAAAAGTGCTCTTTGTGACCGGAAGTGAGGGAATGTGCGGAGCCGCTTATTTAAGCGCCAGTGCAGCACTTCGTGCCGGTGCGGGAATGGTAAAGATCCAGACTGTGGAAGCCAACAGGATCCCACTGCAGATACTCCTTCCGGAGGCTATGGTCTGCAGCCGCTTTGATCAGGAATCCAATGAACAGCTTCTATCCTGGTGTGATGTGATCGTGATCGGACCGGGACTTGGAACATCAGTGGCCAGCCGTGAGAGAGAACAGTGGTTTCTCACGGCGGCTGCCCGGGAGAAAAAGCCGCTGATCCTGGATGCGGACGGCCTGAACCTTCTGGCTGCACATCCACAGTGGTATCAGTATCTGGGAGAGCATGTAGTCCTGACACCGCATATCGGAGAAATGAGCCGGCTCAGTGGCAGAACGATCCAGGAGATCCAGCATGAGATCGCAGATATTGCACTGAAATGTGCTGCGGAAACAGGCTCTGTGTGCGTATTGAAGGATGCATGTACGGTGATCGCAGATGAGAAAAGCCAGATGTATCTGAATCTTTCCGGTAATTCCGGAATGGCAACTGCAGGAAGCGGAGATGTGCTTTCCGGGATCCTGGCAGCAGTGTTATGTATGTATCTGAAAACGGAGGAACAGCCTCCCATGGTTTTAAAGGCCGCGTTAGGTGTTTATCTTCACGGACTTTGCGGTGATCTTGCAGCCGCTGAAAAAGGAAAGCGCAGTATGCTGGCAGGAGATATCATAGAATATCTGCCCAAGGCATTAGCTATAGGTGAAGAGGAGTCGGAATTATGAAAAAATACGAGAGAGTAAAAGCACTGGTATCACTGGATGCCATTGCCCACAATTTTGAGGAAATGCATAAAAATGTCAAAGAAGGGACAAAGATCATCGCTGTGATCAAGGCGGACGGTTATGGCCATGGTGCCAGAGCTATTGCCCGTCTGATCCAGGACTATGACTATATCTGGGGATTTGCAACAGCTACTGCAGAGGAGGCACTGGAACTTCGGCATGCAGGGATCACCAAGCCTGTCCTGATCCTTGGCCTTGTATTTGAGGAATATTATGAGGAACTTGCAGCCAATGATATCCGAATCACCATATCGGATCTTAATACAGCGGCAGAATATGCAAAAGCAGGTGCACGCATTGGAAAAAATGTACATATTCATCTGGCTCTGGATACGGGAATGACAAGGATCGGATATGCGGATATTCCGGAAAATGCGATAAAGATCGAAAAAATCTCAAAAATCCCGAATCTGGTGATCGAGGGAATGTTTACCCATTTTGCCAGGGCGGATGAGACCGACCGTTCTCCTGCACTGGTGCAGCTGGACCGTTATCTCCGTTTTGCAGAGCTTCTGGAAAAAAGAGGTGTTCATATTCCGGTACGTCACTGCTCCAACAGTGCAGGTATCATCCGTGTTCCGGAAGCAAATCTCAATGTCGTTCGTGCTGGCATCACCATTTACGGTATTTATCCGTCAGAGGAGGTAGAACGTGATATTGTGAAGCTGACACCTGCAATGGAGCTGAAAAGTCATGTATCCTATGTGAAAAATGTGGAACGTGGAACAGCGGTAAGCTATGGAGGAACGTTTGTTACAGAACGCTTTACCAGAATGGCAACGATCCCCGTAGGTTATGCAGATGGCTATCCGAGACAGCTTTCCAATAAGGGCTGGGTCCTGATCCGGGGCAAAAAAGCTCCGATCCTCGGACGGGTCTGCATGGATCAGTTTATGGTTGATGTCACAGATATCCCGGAGGTGAAGGCCGGGGACGAGGTCACCCTGATGGGAAGAGATGGAGAGGAATTTATCAGTGTGGAGACACTGGGAGATCTTTCCGGAAGATTTTCCTATGAATTTGTCTGTGGGATCAGTAAACGTGTTCCGCGGGTTTATATCAAAGACGGTAAGGAATGCGGAGAAGAGGAGAGCTTTTTCCAGTAGATCCGTAAATACCCGGATCCGGAAAACGCCGGGTCAGACATAAGGCCGGTAAAAAAGTACCACGCATGGTATACACAAAGAAATTGTGGAAATACTTATCTGTAAAAAGGAATACGGCTTGCAAATAAGCCGGACCAGAATCGGAGTGTGAATTGTGTGGTTATAAAAAGAGGGGATATTTTTTACGCGGACTTAAGACCTGTAGTGGGCAGTGAACAGGGCGGCATCCGTCCGGTGCTGATCATCCAGAACGATGTGGGCAACCGTCACAGTCCCACAGTGATCTGTGCGGCAATTACATCAAAAATGAATAAGGCAAAGCTGCCGACACATATTGAGATCGATGCATCCGCCTACGGGATCGAAAAGGATTCCGTGATCCTTCTGGAACAGCTCCGCACCATCGACAAGCGGCGTCTGAAGGATAAGGTGTGTCATCTGGACAGTGCTATGCTTGATAAGGTGAATCATGCGCTTGAGATCAGTCTGGAACTGACTTTTTAGGGGAACATGAGGAATTTTGACCGGTTTGTTTTCTGATTCTTGACGAAATCTTTCATAAGTGCTATATTAAACCGAGTTGCAATTATGTAAAACGGTACCCAAAATGAGCAGGGCACGAAAGAAAATATACGGTAACAAGGAGAGGAAGATACCATGTCAGGACATTCAAAATTTGCCAACATCAAACATAAGAAAGAGAAAAATGATGCCAAGAAGGGTAAGATCTTCACAGTCATCGGCCGTGAGATCGTTATGGCAGTAAAGGCCGGCGGCCCGGATCCTGCAAACAACAGCAAGCTTCGTGATGTCATCGCAAAAGCAAAAGCGAACAACATGCCGAACGATACGATTGATCGTGGAATCAAGAAGGCAGCAGGTGCGGATTCTGCAGACAGCTACGAGAAGGCTGTATATGAGGGATATGGTCCGAACGGTGTTGCTATTATCGTAGAGACTCTTACAGATAACAAGAACCGTACGGCAGGTAATGTACGTAACGCGTTTACCAAGGGTAACGGAAGCATCGGAACACAGGGATGCGTATCCTTTATGTTCGACCAGAAGGGCCAGATCATCATCGATAAGGAAGAGCTTGAGGATGAGTGCGGCGAGATGGATGCGGACGAGCTGATGATGACAGCTCTGGATGCAGGTGCTGAGGACTTCAACGAGGAAGAGGACAGCTTTGAGATCATCACAGCACCGGACGATTTCAGTGCTGTACGTGAGGCTCTTGAGAAAGCCGGGATCCCGTTTGTAGAAGCACAGATCGCCATGATCCCGCAGACCTATGTGGAGCTGACGGATGATCAGGCTATCAAAGATCTTCACAGAACACTGGATCTTCTTGATGATGACGACGACGTTACTGACGTATGGACAAACTGGGACGAATGATCTCTGAATAGAAAGTAATATTTTGCATATAATACCTCCAGAATTTCAGATTCCGGAGGTATTTTTTTATGGAAAAACAGAGCGAAGAGGGAAAACAGAAGGAACTGGACCGGGAAGCGAGCCAGAACGAACAGATCCGGGAAACCGGGCAGGCAGTGCTCGATGGAAATTCCCGGAAGCATAAAGTGGAGCTTCTGACGGTGATCGGGGAAATCGAAGGTCATGAATCCGCGCCGTCTCACAGCAAAACAACCAAGTATGAGCATGTACTGCCAAAGCTGGCTCTCATTGAGGACGATGAGGAGATCGAGGGGCTTCTGATCCTTTTAAATACGGTAGGAGGAGATGTGGAGGCAGGGCTTGCCATTGCGGAGATGATCGCGTCTCTGAGTATCCCTACGGTTTCCCTGGTGCTGGGCGGGGGACATTCCATAGGTGTACCCATGGCGGTATCAGCAGATTATTCCTTTATCGTGCCAAGTGCTACCATGGTGGTCCATCCGGTGCGCCAGAACGGAATGTTCATCGGCGTGGCGCAGTCCTACCGCAATATGGAAAAGATCCAGGACCGGATCATTGCCTTTGTATCCGGACATTCACATATCACGGCAGAACGGATGGAGGAGCTGATGCTGGATACCTCCCAGCTTGTAAAAGATGTGGGGACTATGCTGGAGGGTGAGGAAGCGGTAAAGGAAGGACTCATCGATGAAGTAGGAGGGATCCGGGAGGCACTGGACCGATTGTATACCCTTATCGAAAGGAAAAAAACACAGAAATAACCAGTTTTGTATGTGGCTTTTGATGATACTAGTTGCATAAGGCTAACATGGTTGCGCTGTGCTGTGGTAAAGAAATTTGACAGAAATTGTAAATCTACTCTTGTCATATGCTGATTTTTAGCGTATTATTAATAAAGGTTTATAATTTGCGCGAGGAGGAAGACCATGTATAAGGTTTTAAAAGCTGAAACGCTGGCAGCTAAGATCCATCTTATGGTTGTGCATGCACCACGTGTGGCAAGCCACTGTCTGCCAGGACAATTTATCATTGTGAAACTTGACGAAAAGGGAGAAAGGATCCCGCTTACCATCTGCGATTACGATCGCGAGGCCGGTACAGTTACCATCGTATTCCAGGAGATCGGAGCATCTACCATTAAGATGTCCGCACTGAAGGCGGGAGATTCATTCCGTGATTTCGTAGGACCTCTGGGATGTCCGTCTGAGTTCGTCCATGAGGATATCGAAGAACTTAAGAAGAAAAAAATGGTATTCGTAGCCGGTGGTGTCGGTACCGCACCTGTTTATCCGCAGGTTAAATGGCTCCATGAGCACGGCATCACAGCGGATGTTATCCTTGGTTCCAAGACTAAGGATATGGTTATCCTTGAGAAAGAGCTTGGCGCTGTTTCCAATCTTTATGTTACAACAGATGACGGTTCCTATGGCCGTTCCGGTATGGTAACAAAGACTCTTGAGGATCTTGTGACAAACGAGGGCAAGCATTATGACGTCTGTGTAGCGATCGGACCGATGATCATGATGAAATTTGTCTGTCTTCTTACCAAGAAGCTTGGTATCCACACAATTGTCAGCATGAACCCGATCATGGTTGACGGAACCGGTATGTGCGGCGCTTGTCGTCTCCAGGTCGGTGATGAGATCAAATTTGCCTGCGTAGACGGACCGGAGTTCGACGGACATCTCGTTGATTTCGATCAGGCTATGAAGAGAAGCCAGATGTATAAGACCCAGGAGGGCCGTGCATTACTGAAGCTTCAGGAAGGCGATACCCACCACGGTGGATGCGGACATTGCGGAGGTGACAACTAATGGCAGATGCAAAAATGTTAAAAAAAGTTCCTGTAAGAGAGCAGGATCCGAAGGTACGTGCGACAAACTTCGAGGAAGTATGTCTTGGATATAATCAGGAAGAAGCAATGGAAGAGGCACAGAGATGCCTTGGCTGTAAGAAACCGAAATGTGTAGAGGGATGTCCGGTATCCATCAATATTCCGGGATTTATCGAGCACATCAAAGAAGGCAACATGGAAGAGGCTTACAAGGTGATCGGTTTATCTTCCGCACTTCCGGCTATCTGTGGTCGTGTATGTCCGCAGGAATCCCAGTGTGAGGGACAGTGTATCCGCGGTAAGAAGGGTGAGGCTGTTTCTATCGGTAAGCTGGAGAGATTCGTTGCAGACTATGCTCTGGAGCATGATATCAAACCTGCAGGAGCAGAGGTTAAGAACGGACATAAGGTTGCAGTGATCGGTTCCGGTCCATCCGGACTTACCTGTGCAGGTGACCTTGCAAAGGCAGGATACGATGTAACTGTGTTCGAGGCTCTTCATGAGCTTGGCGGTGTTCTTGTTTACGGTATTCCGGAGTTCCGTCTTCCGAAGCAGAAGGTTGTTAAGAAAGAGATTGAGAAGGTCAAAGAGCTTGGCGTTAAATTCGAGACAAACGTTGTCATCGGTAAATCCACTACCATCGATCAGCTGATCGAGGATGAGGGATTTGAGGCTGTATTCATCGGTTCTGGTGCAGGACTTCCGATGTTCATGGGTATCCCGGGTGAGAATGCAAGCGGTGTATTCTCCGCAAACGAGTACCTGACAAGAAGCAACCTTATGAAAGCATTCGATGATTCCTATGATACACCGATCGCAGCAGGCAAAAAGGTTGCAGTTGTCGGCGGTGGTAACGTTGCCATGGATGCTGCAAGAACAGCGCTGAGACTTGGCGCTGAGGTACATATCGTATACAGAAGAAGTGAGGCAGAGCTTCCTGCACGAGCAGAGGAAGTTCATCACGCTAAGGAAGAGGGCATCATCTTTGATCTTCTTACAAATCCGAAGGAGATCCTCGTTGATGAGAACGGCCACGTAAACGGTATGAAGGTTGTCAAGATGGAGCTTGGTGAGCCGGATGCATCCGGAAGAAGACGTCCGGTAGAGATTCCTGGTTCCGAGTATGATATGGATGTAGATACTGTCATCATGTCTCTTGGTACTTCACCGAACCCTCTGATCTCTTCCACAACCAAGGGCCTTGACATCAACAAGAGAAGATGTATCGTTGCCGAGGAAGAAACCGGTAAGACATCCAAGGACGGCGTATATGCCGGTGGTGATGCCGTTACAGGTGCAGCTACCGTAATCCTTGCCATGGGTGCAGGTAAAGCTGGTGCAAAAGGTATCGACGAATATCTGAAAAATAAATAAGCAGAAAGTCTGTTTATAAACAGATCCTCCGACTGTGTTTTCTGATGCAGCCGGAGGATTTTTTTTCTTGCAGATCAAAAAAGAACATTTGTTTGAAACTTTTGCCAAGTGAAGATTGTAAGTTTTACTCAGTTATGCTATAATGTGTTGGAAAAAATTTAAGAAAAGGAAATATCATTATGTCAGTGATACATGCGATTATATTGGGAATCATTCAGGGAATCACCGAATTTCTGCCGGTGAGCAGCTTCGGACATCTCTGTGGAGTGCAGGATCTTTTGGGCGGTACCAGAGGCTCCGGTGTGCTTTTTGAAGTGATGCTCCATCTGGGAACTATGATAGCTCTGATCCTTGTTTTTCTGAAGGACATCAAGAAGATCGGGATCGAGCTGATCGGAATGATACTGGATCTGATCGGAAATGCCAATATTTTTCTCTATAACCGTAGGACTGGGAAAGAGCTTACCTACGCAAAGATCATAAGCGGAACTTACCGGAAGCTTACTGCCCTGATCATGGTATCTACTATTCCTACAGTCCTGATCGGATATCAGTGCAAACGACTTGTTGTGCGAAGCGCATCCTCACACATGTTTTCCGGGATCGGAATCCTTCTTACAGGTGTGATCCTCCTTGTTGTGGACTACAGTAATGTCAATGGCAGCAAGGGAACAAAAGAAACCAGCTTCGGAGATGCTATGTGGATGGGTATCTGCCAGGGCCTTTCTGTGTTTCCGGGCCTTTCCAGGCTTGGACTTACCATGAGCGCAGGACTTTTCTGCGGCCTCGGACGGAAGTTTGCAGTGAAATATTCGCTGCTGATGAGTATTCCGGCTGTGGTGGGAGCTTTTTTTGTGGAGATGGGAGAGTTCACTTCTGTTCATATGACTGTTGGCCAGGGATTTACTTATGTTCTTGGAATGATCGTGGCCGGGATCACAGGCTATCTGGTGATCCGTTTTATGCTTAAGCTTTCGAATCAGGTCAGACTGCGTTATTTTGCATTTTATTCTTTTGCAGCCGGAATCCTTATTCTGGCAGCGAATTATATTTGATATCAACTGGGAGGAGTCTGACAATGGCAGCTTCAAAAACGACAAAAAAAAGAAAAAGAAAACCTGCAGCGAAGCAGCAGCCTGTCGGTAACCGCTTTCAGACAGAGATCTTGATCCTTGTGATGTTTGCGGCCTGCCTGATCCTGATGATCAGTGCATTTGGTATGGGAGGGATCGTAGGAAATGCCATCAGTGCCGTATGCTTTGGCATCATGGGACTTTGTGCATATATTTTCCCGATCCTGCTTTTTGCCGGAGTTACGTTCCTGATCGTGAACAATACCAACCGCCTTGCCTACAAAAAGGTACTGGCGGGCGTGGTATTTTTTGTGTTCCTCTGCGGCTTTCTTCAGCTGATCACAGAGGGCTATACGCCAAGTACCACGTTTTCGGATTATTATTCACTGAGTTCGGAATACCGTACCGGCGGTGGAGTATTCGGTGGTGCAGTATGTATTTCCACAGCATCCGCTTTTGGCGTTGTGGGCGGAACTGTGATCATCGTTCTGGTGCTTCTTGTGTCTCTCATCATCATAACACAGAGATCCTTCTTCGGATTTATGAATAAGATCTTGGACTTTTTTACAGATGCAGCAAGAGAGGGCAGAGAAGCTTATCTTGAGGGACAGCCGGACAGAGAAAAGCAGAAGGAGCTTCGCAGAAAGATCCGTGCGGAAAAAAGAGCGGAGAAGATCCGCCGGCTGGAAGAAGAGCTGGAGGAAGAAGAACTTGCCCTTACAGAGAAAGATCCGGAAAATATCTCAAAAAAACAAAAGAAAAAAACAAGAAGATCGCAGAAGGAAAGACAGGCTGCGGTGAAGGCGAACCGGGAAGGAGAATTTAATCTTCCTTCTTTCCTTGATGAACAAAAGGCTGTACTTCCGGCAGATACAGATCTGACAGAAGAGGATCCAGGGCTTGATGAGAAACCGGAGGAGCATGCTCAGCCGCTGGAATTCCAGATCCACCGTTCACAGTCCCAGCCGACCCGGGAAGAGTCGGAGGAGCCGGATTTCGAAAGAGAAATGCAGGAAGCCGAAGAGGAGGATGCTTATGCCGGCTACGAGGATGTGGATATTCCCGAGATGCAGCAGATCCTGCCGTCAAAAACTGAGACAGCAGTAAAAGCTTCCCGGGAAACAGGAAAGGCAGCCGTTCCCGCTGAGATAAAGGAGGATCCTCAGCCGGAAGCTGAACAGAAGGCATCCCATCAGCCCTCCAGAAACCCGAAGTCATCTCAGACAGAGATCGAGCATGGAATCAGAAATATCCAGCATGAGATCAGCCAGGGAGAAGCTCCGGAGAAGAAACCATATCAGTATCCGCCGCTGAAGCTTCTGAAGCGTGGAGATGGCAGATCTCAGGGAGATTCCGATGCACATCTGCGCAAAACAGCGCAGAAGCTTCAGGAAACCCTGCATAATTTCGGCGTCAATGTAACCGTTACCAATGTGAGCTGCGGACCTACCGTTACCCGCTATGAGCTGCAGCCGGAAATGGGTGTGAAGGTCAGCAAGATCGTTGGTCTTTCCGATGATATCAAGCTGAATCTTGCTACACCGGATATCCGCATCGAAGCACCGATACCGGGAAAGGCAGCCGTGGGGATCGAGGTTCCGAACAAGGAGAACAGCCCGGTCATGCTGCGGGATCTTCTTCAGTCAGAGGAGTTTAAAAATGCAAAATCCAAGCTGTCCTTTGCAGCAGGTAAGGATATTGCCGGAAAACCGGTAGTGGCAGATATTGCCAAGATGCCGCATCTTCTTATCGCCGGAGCAACCGGCTCCGGAAAATCTGTCTGCATCAATACGCTGATCATCAGCATCCTTTATAAGGCTACACCGGATGAGGTGCGTCTGATCATGATCGATCCGAAGGTGGTGGAGCTCAGTGTATATAACGGGATCCCGCACCTGTTCATTCCGGTGGTCACAGATCCGAAGAAAGCGGCCGGTGCGCTGAACTGGGCTGTTTCCGAGATGACCAGTCGTTACAATGCCTTTGCGGAATATGGGGTACGTAATCTTGGAGAATATAACAAAAAGGTTGCTAATATGCGGGTCCCGGAGGGAGAAAAGGCACCTGAGAAGATGCCGCAGATCGTGATCATCGTGGACGAGCTTGCGGATCTTATGATGGTTGCGCCGGGGGAAGTTGAGGATGCGATCTGCCGTCTGGCCCAGCTGGCACGTGCAGCAGGTATCCATCTGATCATTGCTACTCAGAGGCCATCGGTCAATGTCATCACAGGTCTGATCAAGGCCAATATGCCGTCCAGGATCGCATTTTCCGTATCCTCCGGTGTGGATTCCAGGACGATCCTGGATATGAACGGTGCCGAGAAGCTTCTTGGCAAGGGCGATATGCTGTTTTATCCTCAGGGATATCAGAAGCCGGCCAGACTGCAGGGCGCTTTTGTTTCCGATGAGGAGGTCAGTGCAGTCGTAGAATATGTTTCTGACAAAAATCAGGGTGCTGTTTATGATACCTCCATCGAGAAGCAGGTCAATACAGCCGGTGTCCCGGGAGGAGCCGGCGGCGGTGACAGAGATGTCTATTTTACAGAAGCCGGTAAATTTATCATTGAGAAGGAAAAGGCCTCCATCGGTATGCTCCAGCGTATGTTCAAGATCGGATTTAACCGTGCGGCAAGGATCATGGATCAGCTTTGTGACGCAGGAGTGGTAGGTCCGGAGGAAGGAACCAAGCCAAGGAAGGTTTTGATGTCAGCAGAAGAATTTGAGAATTATCTGGAGGAGAACGGCGGATGAAAATAAGTATCCTGACAGTAGGGAAGATCAAGGAAAAATATCTGCGGGATGCCATTGCGGAGTATTCCAAGCGCCTCGGGCGTTACTGCAAGCTGGAGATCATAGAAGTGTCCGACGAAAAAACACCGGATAATGCCAGCGAAACAGTAGAAGATGCCATTCGGAACAAGGAAGGGGAGCGTCTTCTTAAATATATCCGGGATGATGCGTTTGTGATCACTCTGGAGATCGGAGGCGAACAGCTGACCTCTGAGAACTTCGCACGGAAGATCAACGAGCTGGGAATACGTGGGACCAGCCATATCCAGTTTGTGATCGGCGGCTCTATCGGTCTTGGAAAAGAAGTACTGAAGAGATCAGACTATGCTTTAAGCTTTTCGAAGATGACATTTCCTCATCAGCTGATGCGTGTGATCCTTCTGGAACAGATCTACCGCAGTTATCGTATCATCAGCGGAGAGCCCTATCATAAATAATATCATACTACATATCTGCAAATATCTTGACAATTTTCGGATATGTAGTATGATAAAAAAAGAGTAGCACTCAAAGCTCAAGAGTGCTAATAATCACAGAAAGAAGGAAATGAATATGGCATTAAAACCAGTTGCAGACAGAGTTATCGTAAAATATTTTGAGACAGAAGACAAAACCGCATCCGGCATCGTACTTCCGGACAGCTCCAAGGAGAAAACCCAGCAGGCAGAGGTTATCGCAGTAGGTGGCGGTAAGGTCGTAGACGGTAAAGAAGTACCGGTACAGGTAAAGCCGGGCGACCGTGTGATCTACGGAAAATACACAGGAACCGAGATCAAATATGAGGGTGAGAAATATCTGGTGATCAACGCAGATGATATCATTGCTATCGTAAAAGACTGATGAAGAATTTTTATCGTAATTTTCTGAAATTATGCTCCATGCTGGTGTTGCAGAATGTAGTGACCTTAAGTGTCAATCTTGCTGACAACATTATGCTTGGAGCCTTCAGCGAAACTGCATTATCCGGTGTGACTACCGTAAACCAGGTACAGTTCGTCTTTCAGCAGCTGCTTATGGCTCTGGGAGACGGACTTGTCATATTCGGAAGTCAGTACTGGGGAAAGAAAGAGACAGAGCCGGTAAGGAAGATCGGTGCCTGGGCCATGCGCACAGGCTTTTTTATTGCCCTTGTGCTGTTTATCCTGGCCAGTCTTTTTCCAACACAGCTGCTGGGGCTTTTTACAACAGACCAGGCGATTATTGAAGCCGGTCTTTCCTATCTGGCGATCATCCGGTTTACTTACTTTTTCTTTGCAGTGACGCAGATCCTGCTTGCTACACTGCGCTGTGTGGAAATTGCAGGGGTTGCCTTCGGGCTTTCGGTAATGACTTAAGTGTAGTAATGGTAGGAATGTCCTATCAGATGCCGACAAACGGTGGTATCATCCGGGGAAGCGGAAGCATCGCTTATTCCATGAAGGTGGACCTGATCAGTACCTGGGGGATCGTGATCCTTCTGTCCATGTTTATGGCATTTGTGGTTAAGGCATCTCCGGCAGTGGTGGTATGCTGCCTGAATGCAGATCAGATCTTTAAATGCGTGCCTGCATTTTTGAAGTGCAATTACGGACACTGGATCAAAAATATGACGAATTAAGGAAATATATATATAGCAGAGGCAAGATACAGAAAATTTATCTTGACGCCTGTGTGATCTGTATGTAGAATAAATACAAGCTTTAACGAAATGCAGTAAAAAAATCTCTGAAGAGCCAGGGACAGCTTGACAAAGGTAATATGGTATAGTATTATTTTACCTATATCATATTAAACTGGTGGGAAAAGAGGAATACTCACTGAAACACAGGAGGAACAGGAAATGAGAAAAAAAGTACTGGCAGCGCTTCTGGCAGCTGCAGTGGCAGGAACAACTGTTATGTCAGGAATGACTGCTTTTGCAGCAGAAACAGAAGGAACCAAAGCGGAAGGCGGAAATATTACCATTGCAGAAACAGCAGATCCGCAGAACATCAATCCGCTTTATGTTGTGGATCAGACAAGCTTCGATATGATGCAGGCACTGTACAGCCCGTTTTTTGAGATCGTGAACGGAGAGATGTATTACGGAAACGGACTTTGCGAAAGTGTAACAGTCAATGATGATGCCAGCGAATTCACACTGAAGCTCAAAGACGGACTGAAATGGCATGACGGTCAGCCGATCACAGCCGATGATGTGGTATTCACCATGCAGGTGCTGGTAGATGAGAAGCAGAATGTTCCGTATTCTTCTTACGGATACGTTAATGACAAGGCAGTAGAGGCAGAGAAGGTTGATGACCTTACAGTCAAGATTTCCCTTGGATCATCTTCCGCAGGATTTCTTGGCGGACTGAGCCAGGTTTACTGTATTCCGAAGCATATTTATGACGGCGTGGAGAATATCGGAGAAAGTGATCTCAACAATGAACCGGTGGGAAGTGGTCCTTTTAAGTTCGAGGAATACAAATCCGGAGAGTATTATAAGGTAACAAAATTCGATGACTATTTTGATGATGTAAATCTGGATTCCATCACCTTCAAGATCGTAAAGGATTCCAGCTCCGCCAATGCGGCACTTGCAAGCGGAGATCTGGATGCACGTTTGATCAGCGCAGATGATTACGATACCGTCAGTGCTTACGATAACGTAAACATCAATACCTATAATTCCGGACGTGTCAACGCCATGTTCATGAATGAGCTGAACGAAGATCTTCAGGATGTAAAGGTACGTCAGGCGATCGCATACGCACTGAATAAAGAGGAGTTCTGTCAGTTTGCTTTCCTTTCCGAGGATTATGCAGAGCCTGCAGATTCTATTTTTACACCGGATACACTCTACTATACAAAACCGGACAATACCTACGACAATGATCCGGCTAAAGCACAGGAGCTCCTTTCCGAAGCAGGAAAGACAAGTCTTTCTCTGAACCTGATGTATATCTCCACAGATAAGACAATGGAGAGTGAGGCTCTGTATGTACAGTCTGCCCTTGCCAATGTAGGAATCACCATCAATCTTCTTCCTACAGATGAGTCTACCTTCAAGAATAAGACAAAGGATACGGAGTGCACAGATTATGATCTGGTACTGAGCTTCTACACTCTGGGAGAAGAGCCGAGCCTTTATGCAGACATGAGTTCTTCCGTCAGCCGTTCCAACTATTCCAGGATCAAGGATACAGATCTGGATGCATTGTGGGAAGAGGGCAACAGCACTGCAGATGAGACAAAACGTGGCGAGATTTATAAGGAGATCCAGAATACGATCAATGATAACATGTATATCTATCCGATCGCTTATTCCAATGGTTTCTATGCGGTAAGTAAAGATTTCGGAGGCTTTGATGAATGTCTGTTAAAAACTATTTATTATGATTATTCCAAGATCTACACATTGGAGAAATAAATAATTTTATAGCGGATGAATACCGGAAACAGAAAGAGGCTGACGCGTTTTTTGCGCCAGCCGATTTCCTGTTTTCGGGGAAAATAAAGGAGGTACATTTTGAAGAAGATCGTAAACCGACTGATACAGTGTATTCTGACACTGTTTATTGTCTCTGTTCTCTGCTTTGCACTGACAAAAGCAGCGCCCGGAGATCCTGTTCTGACTTATGTGGAACCAAATATGAGTGAAGAATATATCCAGAACCTGAGGGAAAGCCTGGGACTTACAAAGCCTGTCTATGAGCAGTACTTTCTGTGGCTGGGAAGGATCCTTCACGGGAATTTCGGAAATTCTCTGATGAATAACCGTCCGGTCCTGACACAGATGCTGGAGAGGCTTCCCGCAACCGTGATCCTCATGGGAACCAGCATGCTGCTTGGTTTTCTCATTGCCATTGTACTGGGCCTGTATTCCGGAAAGAATAAGAATGGTGTTCTGGACAAGATTACCAGTATGTTTTGTTATGTAGGTATCTCCATTCCTACTTTCTGGTTCGGTATCATGCTGATCTATCTCCTCAGTGTGCATTTACATATCCTGCCAAGTATCGGTATGCATTCAGACGGCAACCGTTCCTTTGGAGATCTGATCCTGCATATGGTCATGCCTTGTGCAGTTCTGACCTTTGCAAATGCGTCACAGTACATCCGGTATTTAAGAAGCAGTACCATTACGGAAATGTCCTCCGATTATGTTATGGTGCAGAAGGCTTATGGAATGAAAGAGTCTGGAATCCTTTTCCGGCATGTACTGAAAAATGCCATGCTTCCTATGATCACAGTTCTCGGAATGAGCCTGCAGTCCCTGGTATCCGGTGCCATTATCACCGAGCAGGTTTTTGCATGGCCGGGAATCGGTCAGCTGGCAGTTACTGCCGTCATGCAGTATGATTATCCCCTGATCATGGGAATTACCATGTTCACCGCGCTTCTTGTGGTGCTCGGAAATCTTCTGGCAGATATTCTGTATGCTGTCTTTGATCCGAGGATCCGGAAAGCAGGATGTTAGGAGGTGAAGGAACATGAGAGAAAATATCTGGAAAAATATCAAACTTGGTTTTAAGACAAATAAACTTGCAGTGGTAGGTGCAGCAGCTATCATCCTTTTGGCACTGATCTCCATTTTTGCCTTTCTGTACCCGGTAGATCCCAATGCCATCAGCGCCACAGAGAGACTGAATGCTCCTTCCATGGCGCATCTTTTCGGTACGGATGATATGGGACGGGATTATCTGGCTCGCTGTATTTACGGAGGAAGAGCATCACTTCTGGTGGGCTTCCTTTCCATGGTGCTTTCTACAGCCCTTGGCGTGATCATCGGTTCCATCAGCGGTTTTGTGGGAGGAACGGTGGATGCGGTGCTGATGCGTCTGGTGGATGCATTGATGAGCCTTCCGACATTCCTGATCATGATCGTTATGAATGCCTTCCTGAAACCGGGACTTCAGAACATTGTCCTGATCATCGGCTTTCTGACCTGGATGAACATTGCCAGGATCGTCCGTGGCGAGACTATTTCCCTGAACGAGAGAGAGTATGTCATCTATGCAAAGATCTCCGGACAGAAGAAATTCTCCACCATTGTACACCATATCCTGCCTAACATCATGCCTACCATTATCGTGGCTGCAACCATGAACATTGCCAATGCCATCCTGATGGAATCTGCACTGAGCTTTTTCGGCCTGGGTATCCAACCGCCTACGGCTTCCTGGGGAAGTATGCTGAGCAATGCACAGCGCTATATCCAGCAGGCACCGTATCTGGCTATTTTCCCCGGAATCCTGATCCTGATCACTGTCGTCAGCTTCAATTATCTGGGAGAAGTATTAAGAAAAGTATTCGAGCCCAAGTAAGGAGGACATTTACATATGGAAAAATTACTGGAAGTAAAAGATCTGAAGGTGTCTTTCTTTACAGACCTTGGAGAGACACAGGCAGTAAAAGGTGCTGGCTTTGCCATCGGTGAGGGGGATTTTTTCGGGATCGTAGGAGAGTCCGGAAGCGGAAAAAGTGTGACCACCAAATCCATTCTCCGTCTCGGACCATCCAACTGTAAGATCATGGGCGGTGAGATCCTGTTCCGGGGAGAAGATATCCTGAAGAAAAATGAAGCAGAGCTCCGTGAGATCCGCGGTGGTGAGATCGCCATGATCTTTCAGGATTCGCTTTCCGCACTGAATCCGGTTTACACTGTTGGCAATAAGATGGTAGAGCTGATCCGACGCCATACCAACATGAACAAAAAAGAAGCAAAGGCCCGGGTACTGGAGCTTCTCACAGCCGTAGGCATCACAGACCCGGAAAAGGCTATGAACAGCTATCCCCACGAGCTTTCCGGCGGTATGCGCCAGCGTGTGATGATCGCCATGGCCATGAGCAGTGATCCGAAGGTCCTGATCGCCGATGAGCCGACCACAGCTCTGGACGTTACGATCCAGGCGCAGATCCTTCATCTTCTTCTGGAGCTTCAGAAAAAGAACAGTATGAGCATCATCCTGATCACCCACGATCTGGGCGTCGTGGCGCAGACCTGCAAACGGGTAGCTGTTATGTGTGGTGGCTACGTGGTGGAAGAGGGAACCGTAGAAGAAATCTTTCTTCATCCGGGACATCCCTATACACAGGCACTGATCGCAAGCATGCCGCGTGTGGGAGGTACTTTTGAACAGTTTCTGGAGAGAGATCTTTCGGACGGAAACGGTGATCTGTGTCCCTTCCTCAATCGCTGTAAATATGCGGACAAAACGTGTGAAGCCTGTCTTCCGAAATATTATGAGGCTTCAGAGGGACACAGGATATTCTGTCACAGAAGGGAGGAGAAGAGATGAGCAAGCCCTTAATTGAAGTAAAAGATCTGAAAGTATATTTTAAACAGAAATCTCCGAAGCTTCTGTCCTTTAAGCCGGGCATACTGAAGGCTGTGGATCAGGTAAGCTTTTCTATTGAAAAGGGAAAAACCTTCGGTCTGGTAGGAGAATCCGGAAGCGGAAAATCTACCATCGGAAAGGCAATCCTACGTTATCATAAACCCACAGGCGGTGAGATTTTTTATGAAGGAACAGAGATCGGAGCCATGGGGGAAAAAGAACTGCTTCCATACCGCAAAAAAATGCAGTCCGTTTTTCAGGATCCCTATTCCTCTCTGGACCCAAGCCATACAGTGCAGGATATCATCTGTGAGCCTATGGCGATCCATAAAATGTACACGCAGAAAGAACGCAAAGAGCGTGCAAAAGAACTGATCCGCGTGGTTGGTCTCAAAGAGCAGGATCTTCTGAAGTATCCTCATGAGTTCTCCGGCGGACAGCGTCAGAGGATTTCCATTGCAAGAGCACTTTCCGTACAGCCGGAATTTGTAGTCTGCGATGAGCCCATTTCTGCGCTGGATGTTTCCCTGCAGGCCCAGATCGTTCAGATGCTTCAGGATCTTCAGGAAAAATACGGGCTGACCTATCTGTTCATCAGTCATCAGCTGCAGGTGGTCCAGAAGATCTGTGATGAGATCGGGGTGCTTTATCTTGGAAATCTCATGGAGATCGCAGATGCAGATAAGCTCTATTCCAATCCGCTGCATCCTTATACAAAAATGCTGATCTCCTCGATTCCGGTTCCGGACCCGAGAGTCAAAACTCTGGATCAGATCGTTACGGATACCGGAGTACAGTCCAGATCTATCGGGGGCTGCCGCTTCCATAACCGCTGTCCGTGGTGTGAGGAACGCTGCAGACAGGAAACCCCGGCACTTCGTCAGGTGGAGCCGGGACATATGGTAGCATGTCATAAATATCAGGAAAAGAAATAATCATAAAATACGGGAAGGTAAATAAAAAAGTGGACATAAATATATATAAAAACTATCTGGCGATCCTCCGTGAGGAGATGATCCCGGCTATGGGATGTACAGAACCTATTGCCCTGGCCTATGGTGCGGCAAGAGCAAGAGAGATCCTTGGAAAAGAGCCGGAGCGTATCGTGGCAAAATGTTCCGGAAATATCATCAAAAATGTGCGTTGTGTGATCATCCCCAATTCCGGGGGATTAAAGGGAATTCCGGCAGGTGTGATCCTTGGGGCGGTAGCAGGAGATGCTTCTCTGGATATGGAGGTTCTTTCCAAAGTCGATGAAAAGGGCAGGGCACGCTGCCGGGAACTTCTGGAGGCAGATATCTGTAAGGTAGAGCTTCTGGATACGCCGGTGGTCCTTCACATTATCATCGAAATGTATGCCGGTGAAGATACCGTCAGCCTGGAGATCAAATACGACCATATCAACGTGACCAGGATCAGCAAAAACGGGGAAATCCTCCTTGATGCAGACAAAGCTGTGGAAGAAAAAGAAGAGACGGACCGCGGCCTGTTAAATCTGGAGGATATCCGGGAATTTGCGGATACCGTAGAGCTTTCCGATGTAAGGGAACTTCTGGATGCGCAGATCAGAAGCAATATGGCCATTGCTCATGAGGGTATGACCGGAAAATACGGCCTGGGTATCGGGCGCGTGATCCGTGAAAATTATTCTCATGATATGCTTACCAGAATGAGAAGTCTTACTGCAGCAGCTTCTGAGGCACGTATGGGTGGCTGTGATATGCCGGTTGTCATCAATTCCGGAAGCGGAAATCAGGGAATTGCATGCTCTGTTCCGCTGATCGTCTATGCAAGAGAGATGGAGCTGCCGGATTACAGCCTCTACAGGGCCCTGGTGTTTTCCAATCTCCTCACAGTCTATCAGAAGCAATATATAGGGAAGCTGTCTGCCTTCTGCGGGGCGGTATCGGCCTCCTGTGCAGCCGGAGCTGCCATTACCTATATGGTAGGCGGAGATATTTCCCTGATCAAAAAAACGATCGAGAATACCCTTGCCAATATTCCGGGAATCATCTGTGATGGGGCCAAGATCTCCTGTGCTGCCAAGATCGCAGCCTGTCTTGACGCAGCCTTCCTGGCGCATCATCTTGCCATGAACGGGCAGTCTTATGCGCCTTATACAGGAATTCTCCAGGAAGAAACCGCAGAGACCATCAGCTGTGTGGGACAGATCGGAAAAGACGGCATGAAGGAAACAGACAGAGAGATCCTCAAGATCATGCTGGAGCATTGATCCGCATCGGAGATGGCACAGATTAAACAGAAAAGGTTGGATTTATGGACAACGAATTAAGAATTGCAATACTGATCGATGCAGATAATGTATCAGACAAATACATCAAGATCATCGTGGATGAAGTGGCAAACATCGGCATAGCCACCTACAAACGGATCTATGGAGACTGGACCAGTGCACGGCTTTCCTCCTGGAAAAAGGTTCTTCTGGAAGATTCCATCATTCCTATCCAGCAGTACAGCTATACCACCGGAAAAAACGCCACCGATTCGGCGATGATCATTGATGCCATGGATATTTTGTATTCCGGAAATGTGGATGGATATTGCATTGTTTCTTCGGACAGTGATTTCACCCGTCTGGCAGCAAGGCTCCGGGAATCCGGAATGCTGGTCCTGGGTATGGGTGAGGAGAAGACGCCGAAGCCGTTTATTTCCGCATGCAACCAGTTTAAATATCTGGATCTTCTCTACCGCAACCAGCAGGAGGAAGAGAAGAAGGAAGATATGGCTACTGCAGCAGAAGCTAAAAAATCCGGAAACAGCAGCAAACAGAGCAGCTCTGGCTCCAGGAAGAACAAAGACCTCAAGCGGGTACGCAAAGCCATTAATGCTATCATCGAGAAATTTTCCGACGAAGAGGGATGGCTTTCCTCCGGACAGCTGGGCGACCAGCTTGGGAAACGACTTCCGGATTTTGATGTGCGTAATTACGGATATTCCAAGTTGACCCCCTTTATCAAATCTCTGGGAAATTATGAAACAGGCAGGATCCCCACGGGAAGCGGAGGGAGAAAGCAGATCTATTTCCGCATGAAGGAGGATAAACAATGAAGAATTATCTGGCACCTATGGAGGGCGTAACCAACTGGGTCTATCGGAATGCATATCATGACTATTTTTATCCCATGGATAAATACTTTACTCCCTTCATCACTGCCAAGCCCAATAAACGTCTCAGCAGCAAGGAGATCAAAGAGGTATCACCGGAAACCAACGGAGATCTTCCGGTGATTCCCCAGATCCTGACCAACAATGCGGAGGATTTTGTGAAAACAGCGCATATCTTTCGGGATGAATACGGACACAGGGAAGTAAATCTCAATCTGGGATGCCCCTCGGGAACTGTCACAGCCAAGGGAAAGGGTGCCGGTTTCCTGGGCGAGCCGGATAAGCTGGAACGTTTTCTGGATGAGATCTTCGAAAAGACCGGGATGGAGATCTCCATAAAAACGAGAGTGGGAACGGATTATGAGGAAGACTGGGAACGGCTTCTTGAGATCTACGGCAGATATCCGCTGAAGGAGCTGATCATCCATCCACGCCTTCTGAAGGATCATTATAAGGGGATTCCCAGATATGGACTGTATGAGGAGGCAAGGGAAAAGCTGAAGGTTCCTCTGGGATATAACGGGGATATTTTTTCAGTGGAGGCTTATCAGGAAATCCGGGAGAAATTTCCGGATGCAGACAGCGTCATGTACGGAAGAGGCCTGATCGCAAGGCCCTATCTTCTGGATGCCATTATGCAAAAAGAAGACGGAGAGGATCACCGGGAAGAATACCGGAAAAAGCTGCGGCAGTTTCATGACCGTCTTTACCGGGATTATCAGGAACATCTTTCAGGAGAACGAAATGTACTTTTCCGCATGAAGGAATTGTGGAGTTATATGGCACCGGGCTTTACCAATTATGCCAGATATCTGAAAAAGATCAAAAAATCCCAGCATTTTGGTGACTATGAGGCAGCAGTTATGAGCCTTTTTGGAGAACAGGAGATCTTAAAGGTATGAACAGTATAAAAGAAAAATTTGATGAATTTATTTCCCAGTATCCCATTTTTGAGTATCGTGTGCTGGATACAGGGGATATTAAAGTACAGTCACGTGTGCGTACGATCTGTAAACAGGAATGTGAACGTTATGGGAGCACATGGGCCTGTCCTCCGGCAGTGGGAGAGCTGTCAGAATGCGAAAAGAAGATCCGGAGCTATCCGAGAGCAGTTTTCTTTTCCAGCGTTGCGGAGGTATCGGATATCATGAACATGAAGGAGATGCTTTCCACAAGAATGGAACACGAAGCGCTTACAGAGAAGGTACGTGATTTTCTGGAGGGAGAGGGCTACGAGACCTTTACACTTTCCACGGAATCCTGTGACTTCTGTGAACACTGTGCCTATCTGGACGGAAAACCATGCCGTTTTCCGGAGCATATGCATCCATGTCTGGAAAGCTATGGCGTGGTTGTCAGTGAGATCGTAGAAAAGGAAGCTATGGAATACAATCTGGGTGGAAATACCATCCTATGGTTTTCCATGGTGCTGATCCGCAGATAAAAGACAAAAAGCAGATGCAGCGAAAGATACATAAGAAGAAATCCTCCGGCATAGATTAATGATAAAAGCCGGAGGATTTTTTTATGAGAAAAATGTCAGCTTTTCTGGAGCTTCCCGGGGAACCGGCATTTCGGGAGGTGCAGGTGATACTTACGGGAAAACGCCGGGCAGTGATCGAAAATTACCGGAATATCCAGAGCTATACAAGAGAGGAGATCCTGATACTGACACCTTCCGGCAGACTTGTGATCCGTGGGAAAAACCTTGTGATCCCCTGTTACACAACCCTTGAACTATGTATCCGCGGGCAGATCGAAAACATTACGCTGGAGGAGGGGAATAAGTAATGGCCCCAGGTTTTGTGCGGGTTTCTGTTAAGGGGCAGCAGTGTCAGCGGTTTGTGAACCTTTGCAGAGGCAGGGAAATGGATCTGAAAAGGATTATCCGTACCGGTGAGACAGAGCTTCAGCTGACCATGAAGGTAGCGGATTTTCTGCAGATCTCGCCACTGCGGAGAAAAACAGGGGTACATATCCACATCCTGAAAAAAAGAGGGCCTTTGTTTTTTCTGCTTTTCTGTAAAAGAAGAAAAATGATCCCTGCAGGGTTTCTGGCAGTTTTCTGCCTTCTTTTTTTTCTGTCAGGAAGAGTGTGGAACGTTGAGATCCGGGGAAATATTCTAAATCCCACACCCCAGCTGATGGGATTTTTGAAAGAGCAGGGAATCCATTTCGGAATGCCCAGAAAGAAGATCAGCTGCAGTGCACTTGCAGCTTCTCTGCGAAGAGAATTTCCGGAGATCACCTGGGTGTCTGCCGGATTTTCGGGAACGGGCCTGCGTTTTGAGATCCGGGAGGGAACTGTCGGAGAAAAAGCAGAGCCGGAAGATAAATCCTGCAGTCTGTTTTCAACTCTGGACGGAGTGATCGATTCC
The DNA here is from genome assembly GCF_003184505.1 of Blautia sp. BCRC 81119. Lineage (NCBI taxonomy): Bacteria > Bacillati > Bacillota > Clostridia > Lachnospirales > Lachnospiraceae > Blautia > Blautia sp. BCRC 81119. Next base: position 176,298 of record NZ_QJHD01000002.1, read on the forward strand.
ATGGTCACACGGCAGGGAACTCCTCTTGTCAGGGTCGGGGATGAAATAAAAAAAGGCCAGGAACTGGTTTCCGGGATCGTGGACATCACCGATGACAGTCAGGAGGTTATCCGCTATGCATATGTTCAGGCAGATGCGGATATTTACATCCGACATACCATTGCCTATTACGATACCTTTCCGTTGGACATGGAGAAAAAGGTGTGGTCCGATAAAAAGAAAACAAGGTTTTTTTTTCAGCTGGAAAACTGGTTTCTGGACTTTTCCTCTCCTTTGAAAGAAAATGAGGAACGCCTCGTCAGCCGGGAACCTCTTTTCAGTATCGGGATTTTTCGTTCTCCTGTTACCCTGGGGATCGCTGCGATCGGGAAGTACGAAGTACAGAAAAAGCAGCTGACAGAGGATGCCGCAAAAAAACAGGCTATACAAAGGCTTTATGCCTATGAAGAAAAATTAATAGAAAAAGGGGTTCAAATATCTGAAAATAATGTTAAAATAGAAATAAATCACCAGGACTGCGTCAGCAGAGGCACTCTTACCGTCATTGAACGGACCGGAAGAGAAGCCCCCACAGAAAAAAAGACGCAGCCAAAAGAAAGGACACCAGAGGATGGCTAGCAGCATTATCGAATTATATGTGGATGTGCCGGCAGACCGCCAGGCGAATATTTTCGGACAGTTTGACGAGCATCTGAAGCTGATCGAACGTACTCTGAACGTAACCATGATCTTCCGTGACGGTTCTCTTAAGATCCTGGGAAGCCAGGAGGGAGCCACACAGGCCAGGGCGATCGTGGAGGAATTGAACACACTTGCGGGCAGAGGCAATACCATCACACAGCAGAATGTGAATTACGCACTTTCCCTTGCCATGGAGAAGATCGGCTCCGTGATGGAGGAGATCGACAAGGATTTTATCTGTAATACCATACAGGGCAGACCCATCAAGCCCAAGACTCTCGGACAGAAGGATTATGTGGAACAGATCCGTAAGAAGATGATCGTGTTCGGCGTGGGACCTGCCGGAACCGGCAAAACCTATCTTGCCATGGCTATGGCAGTAACTGCTTTTCGCAATGAGGAGGTTTCCAGGATCATTCTTACCAGACCGGCCATTGAGGCAGGCGAGAAGCTGGGATTCCTTCCTGGCGATCTCCAGAGCAAGGTCGATCCCTATCTGCGTCCTCTTTATGACGCACTGTATCAGATCATGGGGGCAGACAGCTTTGCCAAAAACATGGAGAAGGGGCTCATCGAGGTTGCCCCTCTTGCCTATATGAGAGGGCGTACACTGGATAATGCCTTTATCATCCTGGATGAGGCGCAGAATACCACACCTGCCCAGATGAAGATGTTCCTGACCAGGATCGGCTTCGGTTCCAAGGTGATCATCACAGGCGATGCATCCCAGAAGGACCTTCCCAGGGACGCCACGTCCGGTCTGGATGTGGCGATGAAGGTGCTGAAGAAGATCGATGACATCGGATTCTGTCAGCTGACCAGCAAGGATGTTGTACGTCATCCACTTGTACAGCAGATCGTGCAGGCCTATGACGATTATGAAAAAAAACAGAAGCCTGCCAAATCCAGGAAGGATGACAGGTATGCTGTGAAAAATAAGGAGTACAGAAGATGACCATAAATATCGAATATGAGACAGATCAGGAGTTAGGTATCGACTATGCTGCCCTTGCATCCCAGGTTGCGGACAAGGTTCTTGAAATGGAGAAATGCCCCTATGACGGACAGGTCAATCTTGTTCTGACAGATAACGAGGAGATCAAGAGGGTAAATACGGAATTCCGGAACATCCAGGCTCCTACAGATGTGCTGTCATTTCCTATGATCCCCTTTGAGACACCGGCGGATTATTCCGTTGTGGAAGAGGATGAGTCCTACTTTGATCTGGACAGTGATGAACTCCTTCTTGGAGATATCATGATCTCCGTGCCTAAGGTTTTTGCCCAGGCAGAGGAATACGGACATAGTGTGACGAGGGAATTCTGTTTCCTGGTGGCACATAGTATGCTGCATCTTCTGGGCTATGATCATATGACAGAGGATGAGGCAAAGGTCATGGAAGCCAAGCAGGCAGCAGCACTGAAGGAACTGGGGATCAACCGCTAGTACAGCGAATGATCACGTGCTGTCCCACAGAAAAGCTAAGCGGAAAGCTCTTCCGCTTTAAGAAAAGGAGGTAATATATGAGAATGAAAAAGACAGGTATTCTGGCAGGTATCACAGCTGCATGCATCTGCATTGCCCAGACTGTTCCCGCTTTTGGAGCCGGGCAGGATCTGGTAGGCTTTGTCCCCAATGAGGAGAAACAGGAAGAAACCCAGGTAAAGAGTTATCTCACCGGCGAAAATGTTCCGGAGAGCATTGGACGTAGGAGACCGGTTGCCGTGATGATGGGCAACAACAGTGTCGGAGCTCCGCAGAGTGGTATCGGACATGCCGGTGTTGTCTACGAAGCGCCGGTGGAAGGTAATATTACCCGTCTTATGGGCATTCTCGAAGATTATGATGAGCTGGAACGGATCGGTTCCGTTCGCAGCTGCCGTGACTATTATCTCTTTTACGCCAACGAATTTAATGCGATCTATGCCCACTACGGACAGGCTGCATATGCACTGCCTTATCTGGAGCAGCATGTGATCGATAACCTTAACGGGATCCAGATCGGCAAGCTTGCTTTTTTCCGTACAACAGACAGGAAGGCACCTCACAATGCCTATACAGATGCCAGCCACCTTCAGGCAGGCATAGATGCTATGGGATACAGCCAGGAATATAAAGAAGAATATACCGGACATTATCTTTTTACGGAAGATGGTACAGAGACCGTACCGGATGGGATCACAGCCAGCCTTGTGAAGCTAGATAATTTTACTGATAATCATCCGTGGTATGAATACGATGAAGAGACAAAGGAATATAAGAGATTCCAGTTTGGCAGGGAACATGTGGATCAGCTGGATAATGAACAGCTTACCTGCGATAATATCATCCTTCAGTATTCATCCTGCCCGGCTTACGATGGAAACGGCTATCTGAATATTGATGCCATTTCCGGCGGGGAGGGCAAGTTTATTACCAGAGGCAAAGCCATTGATATCCGCTGGGAGAAGGATTCTCCATGGGGGATCACGCATTATTACGACGGAAATGAACAGGAGATCCGCCTGAATCCGGGTACTACCTGGGTGGAGATCGTACAGAATGACAGGATCGATTCCGTTACTTATCAGTAAGACTAATATACAGGTATCAGGAGAAACAGAAAACATGAACGCAAATTACAGGGAACGACTGAAAGACAAGAAACGCATTGTTATCAAGATCGGATCATCATCACTGATCCACGCAGAAACAGGAAGACTGGATTTTCATAAGCTGGAGATCCTGGCCCGAGAGCTCAGCGACCTTCATAACCAGGGGAAAGACGTAGTGCTGGTATCCTCCGGAGCCATTGCGGTAGGTGCAGCTGCACTGGGTATGAAGGGAAAGCCGGCAGAGCTTGAGAAAAAACAGGCCTGTGCAGCTGTGGGACAGGCCAGGCTGATGACCATTTATCAGAAGCTTTTCGGGGAATACAATCAGATGGTGGCACAGATCCTGATGACCAAGAATACCATGGTCAACAACACCAACCGCAGGAATGCCCAGAATACCTTCCAGCAGCTTCTGGCAGAAAAGGTGATCCCCATTGTAAATGAGAACGACTCGGTATCCTCCTACGAATTCCAGAACCTGGTAAAATTCGGAGACAACGATACCCTTTCCTCCGTGGTTGCTGCACTGATCGATGCGGATCTTCTGATCCTCATGTCCGATATTGACGGTCTTTTTACAGACGATCCCAATTCCAATCCGGATGCACAGTTTATCGATATTGTAGAAAACATGGATGACAATATGCGTAAGCTTGGCAAATCCTCCACAGGAAGCAATGTGGGTACCGGCGGAATGGCGACCAAGCTTACCGCTGCGATCATCGCCACTGCGGCAGGAGCGGACATGGTCATTGCCAACGGAAATGACTTCCACAACATCCACAGGATCGTGGAAGGCAGGAGCTGCGGAACATTATTTGTAGGAAACAAGAAGGAAGAATTCTTCCTCATTGATTATATCGAAAAACTGCTTTAAGGAGAATAACATTATGATGGATAATATCAAGATCGACAGGATCAACGCACTGGCACATAAACAGAAAAGTGTAGGTCTTACCGAGGAAGAAAAGGTGGAGCAGGCGAAGCTTCGGAGAGAATATCTGGATGCAGTGAAGGGGAATCTCCGTGCGCATCTGAATAACATCGATATCAAAGAAAAGGATGGCAGCATCACCAATCTTGGAGAAAAATATGGAAGAAAAAAAGGAAATTAGAAAAAAGATCTTCAAAGCCAGAAAAGAACATACCGATGCCTGGATCCGGGAAAACAGTCTCCGGATCACAGAGACCCTGACAGAGCTTCCGGAATACCGGAATGCAGAACGGATCATGGCATACGCAGATTATAACCATGAAGTGATCACGCGCTATATTATCGAACAGGCCTGGAAAGACGGTAAGGAAGTGGCAGTGCCAAAGGTTTTCGGGAAGGATATGGTATTTTACAGACTGACCGATTTCAGTCAGTTGGAATCCGGCTATTTCGGGATCCCGGAGCCAAAGGAAGACGGAGAAAAGGTTTTCTGGGAAGAAGCCATGATGGTCATGCCCGGGGTGGCTTTTGACGTGAACTGCAACCGGGTAGGCTATGGCGGCGGTTTTTATGACCGCTTTCTGGAAAAGCATCCGGAGGTCTGCCGCGTTGCAGTAGGATTTTCCTTCCAGATCCTTCCGGAGGTTCCAACAGAGCCTACGGATATCCGTCCGCAGGTCATTGTGACGGAAGAGAATATATACCGCGATGCACAGTAAGATATTGCTGTAAAGACAGAAAGAAAGGCAGGAATATTTGGAAATGAATGAAATGCTTGAAAAATTGGGACAGAATGCGAAAGACGCGGAGACAGTCCTTCGAAATCTTTCCACAAATGACAAAAATAAAACCCTGGAAGCTGTGGCAAGGGCTCTTGTCGCTCATACGGATGAGATCCTGAGGGCCAATGCCCTGGATGTGGAAAACGGCAAAAAGAATCAGATGCCGGAAGGACTGATCGACCGTCTGATGCTGACACCGGAGCGGATCGAAGGAATGGCAGACGGACTTCGTCAGCTTACCGGTCTTGAAGATCCCATCGGGGAAGTTACAGGTATGAAAAAACGTCCCAACGGGCTTCTGATCGGACAGAAACGTGTTCCTTTAGGTGTGATCGGCATCATTTACGAAGCACGTCCCAATGTTACCTCAGATGCATTCGGCCTCTGCTTCAAAACCGGAAATGTTGTGATCCTGAAGGGTGGGAGCGACGCGATCCATTCCAATACTGCCATTGTCAACTGTATCCGTGAGGCATTGAAAGCCTGCGGCATTACCGAAGATGCCATCCAGCTGATCCAGGATACCTCCAGAGAAACAGCTGCGGAATTTATGAAGCTGAACCGGTATGTGGATGTACTGATCCCACGTGGCGGAAGAGGACTGATCAAAGCAGTGGTAAACCAGAGTACGATCCCTGTCATCGAGACCGGAACCGGAAACTGTCATATCTATGTGGACGAGACTGCAGATCTTCAGATGGCAGCGGATATTGTGATCAATGCAAAGACCCAGCGTGTGGGAGTATGCAATGCATGCGAGTCCCTTCTTGTAAACCGCAAGGTGAAGGATGATTTCCTGCCGGTACTGGCCGGACGCCTTAAGGAGAAGCATGTGGAGGTTCGCGCAGATGAAGCGGCAAAGGCTCTGATGCCGGGAGCAGTTCCTGCAACAGAAGAGGACTGGGGAACTGAATATCTTGACTATATCCTTTCTGTAAAGGTAGTGGATTCCGTGGAGGAAGCCATTGCACATATCAATAAATATAATACAAAGCATTCGGAGGCTATCATTACCAATGATTATACCCATGCCCAGAAATTCCTGGATGAGGTAGATGCAGCAGCAGTTTATGTGAACGCTTCTACCAGATTCACCGATGGAAATGAGTTTGGATTCGGTGCGGAGATCGGGATCAGTACCCAGAAGCTCCATGCAAGAGGCCCAATGGGACTCCTTGCACTGACCACCACCAAGTATATCATTTATGGTAATGGACAGGTACGTCCGTAACACAAATAAAGTAAAGCGGGTTTTTCGGTCCGCTTTACTTTTTTGAAGTGTTGTGCTATACTTTTTTGTAATTGGATTTAAAAAGACTAACTCATAACAGGAGGACTTATAAATGAAAAAAAAGCAGCTTTTTGCAGTCCTGCTTGCAGGTTCCATGACTGTTGGAATGGCACCTGCCGCAGCGTTTGCCGCTGAAGATACCGGAGCGGTAACAGAGGCAGAAGCACCGACTGCAGACGAGAATACAGAAACACCAGATGATGGAGCAGCTGTGGATGACCAGTCCCAGAGTGAAGCCGACGCCCAGGCAGCAGCAGAAGCCCAGGCAGCAGCTCAGGCCCAGGCGGAAGCAGAAGCTCAGGCAGCAGCCCAGGCCCAGGCAGAAGCAGAGGCCCAGGCAGCAGCTCAGGCTCAGGCAGAAGCAGAGGCCCAGGCAGTAGCTCAGGCCCAGGCGGAAGCAGAGGCCCAGGCAGAAGAGGCGCAGCAGGAGCAGACGGAAACAGTAACAGGAACAACAGTAACCGATGAAGCTGGATTAGTTGCAGCTATTGCGGCAGCTTCTGACATTGACATTAATAATGTTAATAAAGACAATCTTACGACGATCGTTATCAGTGGAACAGTTCAGATTACAGCACCCGTAACGATTCCGGCAAATAAAGGTGTTTTGATCGTTGGAAAAGACGATACATCCATGATACAGCGTGCAGCCGGCTTTACGGGTAATCTGTTTGACGTAAGCGGTGTACTTTATATGCTTGACAATAGCGACAGCACACTTGTTGTTGATGGTGGCTCTGTCAATGGTGTACCGGCAGCAGGATCTTTGATCCATGTAGCCAGTGGCGCAAAATTTTCAATGTCAACAGGTATCACGCTTACTAACAATAAGGTCGTAGCAGATGCAACAACAGCAGATACAACAGCTGCAGCTATTTTTAACGAAGGTGGAATCGTTCATATTTCAGGCGGTACGATTGAGAATAACAGTTCAGATAAAGGTGCTGTCTATAGTACAGGAAAAGTTTTTATTGAGAAAATTGAAAATACAGCAGAAACAGAACCGGTTATTACTAATAACACAAAAGCGGATGGAACAACACCTGCCAATATTATTCTTGCTGGAGAAGGCCAGCTTGCTGTAAACAGTGCTATAGCAGATCCTCAGATTGGATTTTCTGTGGAAAATGCTGAAGAGAGGCTGCGGAATTCATCTGCGGTAATTGTAAAGGGTGAGGACTGTCGTAATGAAGATTATCCACAGGCACTCCGTGTACTGGCTGGAAAATATGAAGATGTTAATTATAAAGTTAATCCAGAGAATGGTCAGCTTGTTTCCAACAGACCAGTCGTTACCGTTACTGCTAAGAGTGAAAAAGCAAATACGGTTACTGCAAGTATTAAATCTGACAAGGCCGGTACATATTACTATAAATGTGTGGCAAAAAATACCGAAGCTCCGACCATTGGTGGAGCTATCAAAGGTGAAAAAGTTGAAGCCGAAAAAGCAGTTTCTCTGAATCTTACTGAGGTTAAAGACACGTCCATTGATCTTTATGTATGGGTAATAGCAGATGACGGATCTGTCGGTGAAGCTGAAAAACAGACGATTGATGTAACACAGCCACAGAAGCCAGACGATCCGAAACCGGCAGCACCAAAGGTTACAAAAATCAGCGCAGAAAGTAAAACTGCAACAACTGCAGAAGTAGTTCTTCAGTCCGATAAGAGTGGTACATGCTATTATAAATGGGTGGCAAAGGGAGCGGATAAACCTTCCATTAGCACAACTAAAGACAGCAAGATTGAGATCACTGAAAACAAAGATTTTAAGATTGATCTGAAAAACCTGAAAGGTGATGCGATTGATCTCTATGTGCAGGTAGTAGCGAAAGATGGATCAAAGACAGCAGTGACCAAGATTGCAGATGTTACTTTGAAAGTAACACCTGCGAAGATTTCCAACGTAAGTTATAAATGGAAAGGTCATACATCTGCTACTGTAACTATGCGTTCTGATAAAGCAGGTGTGTACTATTATGAATGTGTAAAACGTGGTTCCAAAGCTCCGTCAGCTGATAAAATGAGCAAGGGAAAAGATGTTTCTGCAAATAAGGATTTCACGATCAGTTTGAAAGATTTGGATGCAAACAATGCAATTGATGTTTATGTGAGCATCAAAGGAACTGATGGAACTGTAAGTACACCAAAGAAGATTGCATTGGATGAAGCTAAGCGTCCGGCAAATGTCAGATGGGTTGGATTTTCATGGATCAACCATACATCTGCGAATGTTACTCTTATTTCGAATAAGAGCGGTACCTGTTATTATAAATGGGTTTCTCGTAACAGTAATGGTACGTCCGCCACTCCGAAAGATCTTACATCTACCGGAAAACAGACAACGTTTACTGCTGATAAGAAATTTAATATCGGTCTTGAGGATTTAGACTCTGACAATCCAATTGATCTTTATATCCAGATCAAAGATAAGAATGGTGTTTTGACGAATCCATTGAAAATAGCATTTAAAGAAGATTCCAGACCGAAAGTTGCAGATCCAACTCCGACTAACACACCGAATGCATTCATCCCGGATGTAAAAGAGAGCATAGTACAGGGACTGGACAAGGCAATTCAGTTCTATCCGAATCAGTTCTATGAATTTACTGTGATCGGTGCAGGAACAACCAACCAGGATCCAAATGAGGGTGATGTGAAGTGGGTTCCGGTTTACTGGAGTACAGCTGCAAACCCAACCCAAAGCCAGATGCATACAGCATGGAAGATTGGTTCCGCCAAGGGAATCAACAAAGACGCTACATACAACCTGTATGTATTCTTCCAGAAATACGTCTACACCGGTGGTCAGTGGCAGCAGACAGATACTATTGAATCTGCGGTATATCAGTTTAAATCTGCAAAACTGACACCTACCGGAACTCCGGGAGCAGATGGTTCATATGGCGGCGGTCAGACAGGCTCTGATCCGAACGCAACCATAACAGGAGAGGCATCCGCAACATCCTCCAACGGAGGCAACGGAACCAGATCCAGAAACGCAGTATCAACAGCTGATAACTCACCGGTCGGAACCATGTCCGCACTGGCAGTGGCATCACTTCTTGCAGGTGGATATGTGATCGTGAGAAGAAGAAAAAAAGATATTTAAACGCACAATAGCCAAAGTAGCATAAGAAATAAAAAAATCACCGGTTTTCCGAAAGAACAGGAGAGCCGGTGATTTTTTTGTAAGGATAAATTTACAGATTTTTTTTCTTATAGATAAACCAGGAAGCTGCAATACTGAATGCAATAAGATAGACCGTCAGGATCAGGATACTGAGGTAATTGACTCCACCGCCGGAAGCAATGGTACGAATCAGATGACTGGTCTGTGACAGTGGAAGAGCAGCTACAAAATTCCCAAGAAAGCCTGGGATCTTCTCTGTAGAGAAGAAGGTGTTGCACAAAAAAGCCATTGGCATAATGATATAGTTGGAAAAACGAGGTACATCCGCATGGTTTTTTGCAAGGAAAGAAACCACAACACCGATGGCAGAAAATACAGCACCGTTGAGGAACATCACCAGTAATGACCATCCGTTGAATACAAGACCGGTTCCGATCGGCATAGTCAGAAGAAGAATGATCCCTCCTGCATAAAGCCCACGGAGACTGCCTCCGATGATCTGTCCGGCAATAAACTGCCACAGAGGTGTCGGAGATATCATAACCTGGTCAAAGGCTTTCTCATAAAGACGCTGCACATTCAGATTCTGTGCGATGGCATTAAAGCTTCCGTTCATTGTAGTCAGTGAAACCACACCAGGGATCAGGAAATTCAGATAAGGCTCCCCATGTGAGGAGGTCTGTATCCCCATTCCAAAAACGATCAGATACATCAGTGGCGCGATCATAGCTGCCAGCGTGATCTTATAGAAATCCCTTCGGAATTCCACCCATTTTTCCCATAAAATAGTAAGTATTCCCATGATAATTCATCGTCCATTCTGTTAAATTATAAGATAACTGTGGCTGACGCCGGCTTATCGCTGCATCAGATGCCTGCCTGCGCGCTCCACAAAAACATCCTCCAGAGTTGTTTCACGAAGGGTGCACTGTCCGTCCAGAGAGGACAGAAAAGAGATGGCCTCTTCCCGGCTGTGGAAGTAGTGGCTTTTTGCCCCTTCCGGTGTTTCCTGATCTACGGTGTATTTGCCCAGGCTGTCGATCAGGCCTGACGGAGTATTGATCTCCTCCAGCTTTCCATGATCCATAAGTGCTACCTGGTTGCAGAGAGACTGTGCCTCTTCCATATAGTGGGTTGTAAGAAGAATAGTCAGGTTTTTTCCGTTCAGCTGACGGAGAAGATTCCACATCTGTCGTCTGGAAAGCGCGTCCATGCCTGCGGTGGGCTCGTCCAGAAGAAGGATTTCCGGACTTGTGAGAAGTGCCCGGCATACCATAAGCTTTCGTTTCATACCACCGGAAAGCTTCCTTACAGTCCGCTTACGGAAGGGAAGAAGTCCACAGAAATCCAGAAGCTCTTCGGTTTTCCGTTTGATCTCTTTTCGTGGCATGAAATAAAGACGGCCCTGATATTCCATGATCTCATCCATGTTCATATCCTGGCGCATGGAGTATTCCTGAGTGATCACGCTGATCTTGCGTTTCAGATCCGGTCGGTTGCGTCCAAGTGTCTGCCCGTCAATGAGGATTTCGCCCTCTGTGGGCAGGAGCAGAGTGGAAAGCAGACTGATCGTGGTAGTCTTTCCGGCACCGTTGGGCCCCAGCAGACCAAAAAATTCGCCGGTTTCTATGCGAAGATCCAGAGAATCCACAGCCGTAAAACTGTCGAATTTTTTTGTGAGATTTTTTGTTTCGATCATCTCTGTTCATTTCCTTTCGTTTGTATGCAAATTTCACTCTATTATACTGGAAAAGAAGAGACATTTCAACAACTCTGAGATGTTCTTTACAGAAAAGGAGCGTTGTGCTATAGTGATACGAAGGAAAAACAGAAAACGGAGAGAGAACCATGAAACACAGGATGAGAACAATAATGCTGATTCTTCTGACTATGCTGCTGCTATGCCCTATACAGGTTCTGGCTGCAGATGGAGAGAACGCAGTGAAGACAGATCTGGAGGACGGAGAATATTCCATACAGGTGGAGCTGGAAGGCGGAAGCGGAAAGGCCAGCGTTTCTTCCCCCACACTGATGCTGGTAAAAGAGGGGAAGATGTATGCACGGCTCCAGTGGAGCAGCTCCAACTATGATTACATGATCGTAGATGGGGAAAAATATCTCAATGAGAGTGAGGAAGGCAGAAATTCTGTTTTTACTGTCCCGGTAACTGCGCTGGACGATAAGATGGAAGTGATCGCAGATACACTGGCTATGGGTGCCCCTCATGAGATTGATTATACACTGACCTTTTATGAGGCTTCTATTGGCTCCAAGGGTCAGCTTCCGCAGGAGGCAGCGAAAAGAGTGGTTGCAGTTGCGCTGGTGATCATCATCGGCGGCGGTATCCTGAATTATTTTGTAAACAAAAGGAATCGGTGTTAAACCGGTTCTTTTTTTATGCCCTTTCACATAATATACATAATAATGAACATGTATAAAGATGGAAGGAAGGGAACATCATGGATACAGTACAGGATAAAACCTACGAAGCAATTTATTATTCACTGTGGGAGGCTGCCAGGCGTTACAGCGGCTTTACGCAGTTTCGGGTGATCGGAAAAAGCCACGATGACCGGATGATCCCTATGCTTGAGATCGGACATGGAGATGCCTGTATTTTCTGTGTGGCCGGCTTTTCCGGAACGGATGGTCAGATGACGGACAGGCTTACCAGGATGGCACTGGAGCTTTGCAGGATATATGAATGCAACTGGACCGTGGACGAGCTTTATGAGGTAAAAAAGCTCCTGGATCAGACCAGGCTTTGTATCATACCGGTGGTCAATCCGGATGGATATGAGATCTGCCGGAAGGGCTACAATACCGTGCGAAATCCCATTTTTCGTCAGATGCTGAAAATGCAGGATGTTCCTTGTGATGAATTCGAGGGGAATGCAAGAGGAATGGATACTGCACGGAATTTTCCCACCACCTTCTGCAGCAGAAAAAAGATCCATCAGCAGCCTGCCAGTGAAAATGAGACACGGGCGCTGATCCGGATCTTTCAGGAATACGGAGGACGTGGCCTGCTGGTTTTCTGTGGATATGGGAAAAAGGTGGTTTATTACCGGCGGGATCAGAATTTTTCCACTGGTCAGAGATGCTACCGTCTTGCACGTCACTTAAAAAAATGTACCAGGGGAAAGCTGGAGCAGCTGGCAATAGAAAGAGAAGTGCAGAACGGGCGAAGGAGCACAGGCAGGCCGGAACAGTATTACGGAGAAATGATCCGTCAGCCGGCTTTCCGGATCGAATTGCCGGTAAATTCCGGAAATAAAGAAGAGGAAGAACGGGAAATCCGTGATCTGTTGCTCCTTCCATTGGAATATATTTACTCTCTGGTACAGCTGTAAAAAAATCTGGCGTTGTGCGGATGCAGGGTCTGTCAGCTTATGAAATATAGGGTGGCAGACATACCCGCTGAGAAACCAGTGTCGAATCCTGTCGGACGAATTTGATTGACTTCCGGGGCTGCGAATCCTATAATAACATCATCTGAAACAAATCCTTTTTAACAAATGTTGCAGGAATTCATCCCCTCTGTATGTGATGAGAGGAACTGCACATCTGAGCGTATCTGCTCGAATAATTTCCATTCAGTATTTTTGCTGTATTATTATTCTGATCATGCTTGTCCCCACTTCAAAATCTGTGAGTTTAAGTGATGGGAGCATGTTGCGAACTGCCATATTAACTGTTATACAGGGAGGACTTTTTTATGGCTCAATTTATGTGGAGCAGGTCTCCGCCGGAATTTTTCTGATATCCGAACACTGTTTCTTTCCCTGCAGAGGGAAGTGATCATCAAATATCGTATATAGAACAGAATACAGGAATGAAAATATTTTTTCGATGTATCGGCAACACGGTTCTTGGACTGATGCTGGTGACAGCATTGGTACTTTTAATTCCCGGACTTTTCGGGATCCGGCCCTATGTGGTATATTCCGGTTCCATGGAACCTGAGATTCCAACCGGAGCTGTGGTTTTTACAAAGGAAGGAGAGTTTTCTCCGAAAAAGGGAGATATCATTACTTTTCATAACGGAGATACCGTTGTCACCCACAGAGTGGTAAAAAAAGAAAAGGATATCTTTATCACAAAAGGTGACGCCAACAAGACAGAAGATCCTGTTCCCGCAGAGGCGTCACAGATCATCGGGCGGGTAGTCTTTCACCTGCCTTATCTGGGCTACGTGATCCATTTTCTGAAAGCCCGGATCCCCTTTGCCGCAGTTTGCATTGCGGCATGTCTGTCAGTACTCTTTGATCTGGCATATACCCCAAAAAAGAAAAAAATACAGGGAGGAATTTAATCATGATGAAAAACAGAAAACTGGTAAAAGGAATCGCACTTGCTGCTGTGATCACTGCACTGGCAGCCGGAGGAACAGCGGCATATCTTACGGATTTTGAAACGGCAACCAACAGCTTTACCGTGGGAAAAGTGGATATCGACCTGGATGAGCCTAACTGGAAACCGGAGGACAATACAGATCTGGTTCCTACTCAGGTGATCCGAAAGGACCCCTATGTATCAAATAAAGGAGTAAATGAAGCATTTGTATATCTGGAAGTTTCTGTTCCGGTCCGAAATGTGATCACGGCAGCCAAGGATGGCACCAGGAATGCGCTTGCAAAAACAGAGCTGTTCAGCTTCACCAAAAACAAGGACTGGACACAGCTGGAGCGGACCGAAGTGGGGCAGAATATGGTCTACACCTATGCATATAACCACATCCTGAAACCGGGAACAAAGACAACAACTCTTTTTGATACAGTAACCTTTGCCAATATCATCGAAGGTCAGCTGGATACACAGCAGATCGATATGCCGGTACGGGCTTATGCGATCCAGGCTACCAATACCGGTGATGACAAGACTACGGTTCTGGAGCAGGCAACTGCTGCTTACCAGAAATATGTAAATCAGAATAAAGGACAGGCCGGTGGTGTCACGAAATGAATAGATTAAAAAGACCCGCTTTTTTTCTCCTGACAACAGGGCTCCTGTGTGCAGCAGGGACTGCGGCGTATTTTTCAGATTTCGAAAAAAAGATAAATTCTGCTGCTGTGGGGTATGTGACAACGGAGATCGAGGAGGATTTTCCGGATCCTACACCTACGCCTATGGAGAATGGTCCGTCCTACAGAAAAGAGATCCGGATCGGGAATTTTTCCGGCAGTGTGAAAGGGTTCCAGGCAGACTGCTATGTGAGGATGTCCCTTTCCTACTCCAATGACGATATCGGCAGAGGCGTTAAATTAACAGGTCTTGATACGGCAAACTGGGTGTATAACAGTCAGGACGGCTATTATTACTATCGCAAAAAAATATCCGAGGGAGAAAAAACAGCTCCTCTGTGTACAGGATTTCAGATTGATCCCCAGAAGATCGATGATACTTACAGGGACAGCATTAAAGATTTTGAGATCAATGTTTATGAGGAAGCTGTACAGGCAGAAGGATTTTCAGATTATGAAAGTGCGTGGAGGTATTTTTCAGATCCGATTTCTGCTCAGGCAGAAAGGAGGGGAAATGCTTGAAGAAACACCTTAAAGTCCTGCTGGCAGGTGCTGTTATAGCAGGCAGTATCCTGGCGTGCACGGCTGCTTATGCCAGATTTTCAGATTCCGTGACAGTGACCAATCACATAGCAGTGGGAGATATCAATATTTCTCTCAGGGAACTGGAAAAAAAGGACGGCAGAGAAATGAAATATCAGGATCGCCGGATCGTTCTTCCGGGAGATGAGATATCCAAGATCCCCAGGATCACCAATCATTCAGAGCCATGCTGGGTAAGGGTGAAGATCTCTTATACAGATGATCTGGAAGGTTTGGATGGTCTGGATGACAGGAATCTTACAGGAATGTCACCGAGATGGATCCGGAAGGGAGAGTATTTTTATTATACCAGGAAGCTGGAACAGGGAGACAGCGTGGATATTTTTACCGGTGTGACTGTACCATCCCAATGGGATGAATCCTACCAGGATAAGAAGCTGGGGATCACCATCGTGGCAGATGCTGTCCAGGCGGCAAATTTTGCACCGGATTTCCGTGCCATGTCACCCTGGGGAAATCAGAAGATCTTAAGATGTATCCACGATACCGATGGTCTTGTGGTTCAGAAAAAAAGTCCGGTGGATCTGAAGGTGAAGTTTGAAGGAAACGCGCACAAACTGATCGCAGCTCCGGAAGACTTTTTTTCCGGATTTTCAACGGCAATGCCGGGAGATGTTTTTCATGATTCTGTAGAGATCAGTAACACAACGGAGCATGCTGCAGAGATATTCTTCCGCACATCACCGGAATGTAAATCGGTAAAGGATCAGGAATTTCTGAAAAAGCTGAAGCTGGTGATCACCATGAATCATAAAAAGCTGTATTCCGGGGATCTTTTGGCTGTGTCTCTCAATAAAGCCGTGTCCCTGGGGGAATTTTCCAGTGAAGAAAAAGGAAACATGAGATTTGAAGTTACGGTTCCGGCAGAGCTGGATAATTTATATGCTCTTCGGGCAGCAGACGTGAAATGGATCTTTTCTGTGGAGGAGGATCAGGAGACGTTGGAAACCAGTTCCGTCCCACGCCGGAATGACAGGAAAGAAGCCACAGAAAGAGCTTCCGGAAATAACAGTTCTTCGGTAAGGACAACACCAGTGAAGACCGGAGATGAATCTCCTGTGCTCCTGTTTGCACTGATGGCTGGTATGGCGTTGCTTACCTGCAGTCTGACGCTATGGAAAGGAGGACGAAAAAATTGAAAAGAAGAATGATCGGTGCATGGATGGCATTGATGATCACAGCTTCTTCTCTTGTGGTTTCGGCCAGTCCTGCAGCAGATATGAGTTCGGTATCAGCAGATCCGCAGCAGGAACAGGCAGAACCGGAGAAAGAAGAGGAGGCCCCGGATATTCCGGTAACGTCTCAGCCTGGGGAGGCTGAGATGCCGGTTCCGACAGCCTTGCCTGAACAGGAAACGGTGGAGGGAGCTTTTGAAGAAGGTGAAGATAATGCTGAAAATACTGACAGTGATGAGCTGATCGAACCGGAAGAAGAATCGGAAGCTGCTTCAGAAGAAGAAAATACAGCCCTGACAGAAACACCGGAGCAGGCGGAAGATCCGGGATTTATCGTTTTTACGGAAGAAAATGCAGAAATCCTCACAGCAGAAAGTGAAGAGGATCAAAAACTGATCCAGGAGATTGAAAACGGAGAGATCATTGCCCTTTCTGCAGCACTTTCGGGGAAGATCCTGGAAGCAGGCAGTGCGGAAGTGATTTCAGAGGGAGAGGATTCCCTTGCAGTTACAGCACTTTCCCCGTCCCAGTATTATCTGGACAGCTGGACCAGGGTTTACTGCGATGAGATCTGGACAGCTGCCAATGATTTTCTTGGTCCCGGAAATAAAACTCGTATGGGATGTACGTATCGTTCTGTACATTATATCGATGATACAGGAGAGGAGAAGGTTTCACCTCTGTATTGCCTGAAAGCGACCAAGGATGGGCTGGACAGTATGACGCTGAAGAATGAGGCAGTAAAAGCACTGACTAATTCTGTGATCCAGAAGCTTTTGTACTTTGGTTACGGAGGACCGGGGGATCTGGGGACCGGATATGACCCCTCCTGCAGTCACATAGACTGGTCAAAATGGCAGAACCGTTATGTATTCACGCATATTGCATTGTCAAAGGTATACTTTAATGACTGTGGATATGCCACAGCAGCAGAAGTAGAACATACAGGGATAAACCGCCTGATCGATAAGATCCAAACATTGACGATCCCTGCAAGAAACAAGGCAGCTGTTTATGTTTCCGAAGATGGTTCCTGGTCGGCAGCATCCGGAAAGACAATCCCCTTAAGTGTATTCCGAAGCAGACCAGCAGGTTTTCCCTTTGTTCCGGACAGTATGAAGGACGGATTTCAGATGAGTACTCTTATGAAAGTGACAGACGGAGCAAAAGCAGGAAATGGGATCACCATTACCAGGGGAGCTGCAGAAAAATGGCAGCTTGCCTACTGGACAAGTGCAGCGGAGTATAATTCTCACAAATCCAATCCCAAAATGATGTCGGGAACAAGCCTGAACCTGAAGGATGGAGCATACTTTTTTCTGATCTTTCCGTTAAATGCATCTGCTACAAAGAAGTTTTCCTGCAAAATGCTGCTTCAGCCGGTTTCCTATATCCTGGTTGACGGAAGTGCACAGGCAGGAAAAGATGGAGTACAGGATTTTGGCGCTTACGTATATCAGGGAACAAGAGGAAGCCTTTCGTTTTCAGTAAAGCCATCGGTTTACGGCAATGCAAAGCTGGTCAAGAAGGAACCCAACACGGGAAAACTGATCCAGGGAGCGCAGTACGGACTGTTTGCAGCAGAAGCTCTGACCTCCGGATACCGGACTATGTACAGTAAGGATCAGAAGGTTTCATCCGGAACAACAAACGCCGGTGGAGAGATCCTTTTTTCAAAGCTGCTTCCCGGAAAATATTATGTGAAGGAAACTAAAACCGCTGCCGGATACAAGCTGAACACCGTTATCAAAAATCTTACAGTAACCGGTGGAAAGACAACAACCGTCAACGTAACGGATATCATGGATATCAGTGGAATAGTATCCATCAGAAAGAAAGATGGAAATACCGGTGATCCACTGGCAGGAGCTGAATTTACCCTGTATCAGTGGAGTAAAAAAAGCAAAAGCTATGTAACCTTAAAAAAATTGACTTATGATGGACAGAAACGTATCTATAACTCCGAGAAATTTAATTATACCGAAGACAATCAGGGAAAATTCCGTGTACGGGAGACAAAATCTCCACCCAATTACACCGGAAACTGGCAGAAAAATTTTACGTTGGAAAAGCCGGGAGAAAAGCAGGAATTTCTGTTTGAAGCAGTGAACTATCAGAACGAAAAACGAAGGATAGAGGTTCGTAAGATCGATGCGAAGACCGGTGAGGTCCTGAAGGGTGCGGAGTTTACACTTTATGAATACAGCGCAGCCAAAAAAGCCTATAAAGAAAAAGGAACACTTCTGAATTATGATAGCTCAAGTGAGCTTTATGTAAGCGGTGAACTTTTAAAGACCTCGGATAATGAGGGAAAATATAAGATCATGGAAACAAAGACTCCGCCCGGATATACAGGAAGCTGGGAAGAAGAAGTAAATATCACAGACAAGGATGCCCGCCTTTCCTTTGAAGTTGTCAATGAAAAGGAATATACAGGAGTGATCCGACTGAGAAAAACAGACATTTATACCGGGGAAGTTCTGGAAGATGCTGAATTTACTGTGCTTCAGTGGAACAGAGAGAACCAGACTTACCAGGATGACCTGGGCGGGCAGAGTATCCTGAAGTTTGACGTAGAAACCGGATGGTACTCTACTGAAGAGCTGGTGCTCACAGATGACAATCAGGGAAGGTTCAAAGTAGTGGAAACAAAAAATCCGGAGAACTATACAGGCAAATATGAAAAGGAGGTAATCTTCCAGAAAAAAGCAAATACAGATACGGATACTGTGGATCTGAAAGCAGAGAATACTCCGGTAACACTTCCGCTGGGAAATATCACCATCGTAAAAAAGATCAAAGAGGAGGATATTACCTGGGCTCATGGAAATCCAACCTTTTCCTTTGTGGCAGAAGGTACGGATCTATCCGGAAATCCTCACAGATATGAGGATTATGTGACCTTTACCAGAGGAAGCTATGAAACTGATAAAAATGGATATGCAACATTATCGGTCACTCTCAGGAATATCCCGCTGGGGCAGTATACGGTCTGGGAAAAACCGGTACTACGCTATTATCTGAAAGAGGTATGGGCAAATACAGAGAATGTCCGCATCATAAAAGGCGCTGCACCTGCATATGGTACAGATCCCCGGAAGATTGCTTCCGGTACGGCTGCTCTGACAATGCAAAACAAAAATGCATCGCTGACTTTTGTAAATGAGAAATCCAGATATGATCGATATTCCCATAATGACAGCATAAAAAATACCATACCCGTATCATTTTCCTGAAAAATGCAGAGGGGCAGGAGTAATCCTGCCCTCAGCTACGTATTTTATATAGTAAAAAACAAACTGTAAAAAGAAATAAAAAAACTACATATATACCCAAAGATATGGTATACTTTTTTACAAATACTGTGAACTCAAGAACTCTCTGGGAGGTCGATGATGAAAACAGACGAAAAAAATCCCGTTTTTGATATTCGGGATACATTGGAAAAATACGCTTGCATTTATCGAAATACTACACTGAAGATTTTTCAGTACTGTCAGGAGACGGACACATATGAACGTCTGGATGAATACCTGAGACCTGTAAAAAATATTTCAGATTTTAAAAACAGCGGACAGAAATACAGTAATGTATATAAGGGCGACTGGAAGTACCTGACGGATTTTCTGACATCCCGGGAAGGCGGAACGATAGAAGTAAGATGCATCAATAAAGACGGTAATGCGAGTCTTCTGACAGTACGGGGATTTATAGCACAGGATAAAAATACCGGATATCATTATTTCATAGGAAGCTCCAGAGATATCACCAGGGAGAAGCTGCAGGAAGAATTTCTTGAGGAACGTGCCCAGAAAGATCCTCTGACCGGAGTGTATAACCGCTTTTTCGGAAAAGAACTGATCGATGAATACCTTGCATCCAGAAATCCCTATGCAGGATGCGGGATGATGGTGCTTGATGTAGATTATTTTAAAAATGTAAATGATACTTACGGACATATGTTCGGTGATGAAGTCCTGAAACGTTTTGCGGAGCTGTTTGTGGCTTTGTTCGACATTAATGATGTGATCATGCGTCTGGGTGGCGATGAATTTGTGATCCTTTTGAAGGATATCAGCCATGCAGCGATCATGAAAAAGGCAGGAAAACTGATACGGGAAGTGCAGAAACTTAAATTTTCGGGAACCACGTATCTGGCAACCTGCAGTGTGGGGATCTGCTTTCTTCCGGAAAATGTTTCCGGATATACATATCAACAGCTCTTTGAAAATGCAGACTGGGCACTTTACCAGGCAAAGAAAAATGGAAAAAACCGCTATGCTTTCTGTGATAATCTGAGACGTTTTGAGGATAAGACAGAGGAAAAGCAGGAATTATACGAGGGTGTTGAGATAGATGCCAGATATCTTCATAATGATATTGTTTCTACTGCATTTGAAATATTTGAAAAAATGAGTAGCTTTCAGGCAGCGATTGAACTTCTGATGAAAGTGATCGGTCTGAAATTCCGGCTTAACCGGATCACAGTCCTGCATACCAAGGTGGCAGAGCAGAAAATAAACAGGGTTTTTCAATGGGTTTCGGAAGAAGAATACAGGCTTTTGATAGATGAGATACATTTCTCAAAAAGTGATTTTATCACATTGTTTCGCCACAATGATGAATATGGTACTGTGGTGATTCAGGAGAATGATCTGGCTGAATATTCGGAACAGGGAAGAAAGAATGTGTTACAGTGCGGAGCAAAAACCGTAGTCTGTGCTGCCATGTACTGTGAGGGAAGCTATACAGGGGCCATTGCATACGTGACCTGCCAGGAAAAAAGGCTCTGGTCCAGAGAAGATCGTAAGCTGTTGGGAGAAGTGACCAAGATCATTTCCGCGCATTATGCCAAGAGCCAGGCATTTAACAGTGCTTATCGTAGCATTGCTGCAGAATCCGGACGGGATCAGCTTACCGGATTGTCTTCTTTTTCAAGATTTCGCGAAAACGTGGAGAAAATGCTGATCGGAGGTTACGGGCCGGGACATGCAGTGATATATACCGATTTTGAAAAATTTAAACGTATCAATGCAAAATACGGATATCGTGTGGGAGATCAGATCCTGCGGCAGTTTTCCGAGTATGTGATAAGCGTTCTAAAAACAGATATGGATGTATATTTTACCAGGGCGATCTCTGATCATTTTATCCTTTTCACTCCATGTGATATGGATGTTGATCCGGAAACAGCTGTTTTAAAGACCAATCAGGAGTTCTTACGGCAGATGAAAGAGAAATATCCGGATATGGAGCTCTGTGTCCGCACAGGGATCTATCTGATCACCAAAGAATGTGACAATGCATCTGAGGCGATCGATGCAGCGAATTATGCAAGAAAATATGCTGCTGGAAATTGTGAAACAGGTGTTAAGCTGTATGACGAAGAACTGAAAAAGCAAAGCGATGCAGAGTGAAAGATACAGGAATACGGACCGGAATCTATACTTTTTCAGAATTTCAGGAATAATCTTTCAGGAAAGCTTTTACAATAGAACAGAGATGTTTGCGGCAGGAGTGAGCTTATGAACAGAAGTGTTCCGGAAAGTCTTTTAATCTGTATTTTAGTCTTATGCCTGGCTCTGACACCCGTTGGTGTCAGGGGAGAAACGGAAGATAGTGGAAAAGCACAGCAGCTGATCGAAGCGCCGGGTGCAGTCCTTATGGAAAAAGAAACCGGTACAGTGATCTATTCCAGGGATCCTGACACCCGAAGAAGCCCGGCCAGTATTACAAAGATCATGACATTGATCCTGATCTTTGATGCTATCCGTGAGGGAACCCTGCATCTGGAGGATAGCATTACCACCAGTGCTTATGCCAGATCCATGGGAGGGTCTCAGGTATTTCTGGAAGAAGGAGAAAAGCAGACTGCAGAAACCATGATCAAATGTATTGTGATCGCTTCCGGAAATGATGCCAGCGTAGCTATGGCGGAGCATGTTGCGGGAACAGAACAAGCCTTTGTGGAGAGGATGAACGAGAGGGCGAAGGATCTTGGAATGAAAAATACTCATTTTGTGGATTGCTGCGGGCTGATGGAATCACAGGAGCATTATACAACTCCCTATGACATTGCACTTATGAGCAGGGAGCTCATCAGCAGATATCCGGAAGTTCTTACATATTCATCTGTCTGGATGGAGGATATCACACACGTTACCAGAAAAGGATCCTCGAAATTTACACTGACCAACACAAATAAACTGCTGCGTAGCTATGAGGGGTGTATGGGACTTAAAACAGGCAGCACCAGTATTGCAAAATACTGTCTCAGTGCTGTGGCAGAACGAAATGGGATCACACTGATCGCCTCAGTGATGGCCGCACCGGACCCGAAAACAAGATTCCGGGATGCAGCAGCTCTTTTAAATTACGGCTTTTCTAAATGCACATTGTATCTGGATGATGCTCTGGAGCCACTGAAACCTCTGAAGCTCCGCAAAGGAGTCAAAGAGCAGGTTTCGCTTGTATATAGAGGGAAATTCCGATATATCAGCACAGATGGAACGAAACCTGACAATGTTAAGAAAAAGTTGATCCTCCCCAAAGAACAAAGTGCGCCGGTGAAAAAAGGGCAGAAAGCAGGGGCACAGGAATACTATCAGGATGGGAAAAAGATCGGTAGTCTGGATATCCTGTACGGGGAAACAATAAAAAAGGCCGGATACCATGACTGGCTGGAAAGAACCTGTCAGGCATTTCTTTTGTGATGCCTGCAACATATTTTGACAAAAAGGGCAGACTGGATGTATAATACAACGGATTGAAGAAATAGCAGAACAGGGAAGGGATTTTGGATGAAAGAGATCAGAACAGAAGATGCAGTGGGACACATTCTGTGCCATGATATCACGCAGATCATAAAAGATGAGAAAAAAGGCGTTCTTTTCAAAAAGGGGCATGTAGTGAAAGAAGAGGATATACCACTGCTGCTCTCTGTAGGAAAAGAACACCTTTTTGTGTGGGAGAAAAAACCGGGGATTCTTCACGAAAATGAAGCTGCAGAGATCCTTTACAAAATCTGTGCCGGAAACTCTTCCAAAGTACATGGAACTGAGATCAAAGAAGGTAAGATCGAGGTGGTATCAAAGATCGATGGTATTCTGAAAATACGTCGAGATGCACTTGTGGCTGTGAATTCTCTGGGAGAAATGATGATCGCTTCCAGACATGGCGATTTTCCGGTAAAGAAAGGTGATAAGGTCGCAGGAACCAGGATCATTCCGCTTGTGATCGAGAAAGAGAAAATGGATGCAGCAGAAAAGGCAGCAGGAAGTTTTCCGATCTTTGACATTCTCCCTTACCAGCATAAAAAAGTAGGGATCGTCACAACCGGAAGTGAGATCAAAAAAGGACTGATCCGGGATACCTTCACACCGGTACTCCGGGAAAAGCTTTCCGGGTTTCCGACAGAAGTGACAGGCCAGGTGATGCCGGGAGATGATAAGGAAGAGATCACAAAGGCTATTCTTTCTTTTGCAGATGCAGGGGCAGATCTGATCTTCTGTACCGGTGGAATGAGCGTGGATCCTGATGACCGTACTCCAGGTGGGATCCGGGATACCGGAGCAAAGATCATAACCTATGGAGCACCTGTACTTCCAGGAGCTATGCTGCTTGTGGCATATCTTGAGCGGAACGGAAGATCCATACCGGTACTTGGACTTCCGGGCTGCGTCATGTACGCAAAAAGAACAGTATTTGATCTGATCCTGCCCAGAGTGATGGCAGATGATGAGATCAAGGCAGAGGAGATTGCCGCGCTGGGAGAAGGCGGACTATGTCTAAACTGTCCGGTTTGTACTTTCCCGAACTGCGGATTTGGAAAATAATATGAAAAAATTCAGAATCAAACAATATGAGATCCATATGGACAAGATCCATGCTCCACAGGGCGTGCGGATGATCCTTCTTGCGGATCTTCACGGGATATCCTACGGAAAAGACAATATACGGCTGACAGAGACGATCCGAAAACTTGCCCCGGACGTGATACTTTCTGCCGGCGACATGGCTGTACGCACAGAAACGAATACTCTGGTAACTGCATGTAAGCTGCTGACAGAGCTTGCCGGAGATTTTCCCGTGTATTATGCACTTGGCAATCATGAATATAAAATGTTCCTTTCCGAAGAATACCGGCCATATTATGCGAAATATGAAAAGGCACTGAAAAAAGCTGGTGTGCATATTTTAAGGAACGGACATGAAGCTATGGTCCTAAAGGGAGAGCGCTTCTGTTTCTGGGGCCTGGAGCTTCCCATCGAATATTATCACAAGCCGAGATCACCGAAGCTGAAAAAAGAAGTGATGGAAGAACTGATCGGAAAACCTGAAGATAAAGGGATGCAGATCCTGCTGGCACATAATCCAAAATACGGAAAAACCTATTTTGAATGGGGCGCGGATTTGATCCTGTCCGGACACTATCACGGAGGCGTTGTCCGCCTCAGTGAACATTACGGTCTTTCATCTCCTCAATATCTGTTTCTTCCGCCGTTTTGCTGTGGAGACTTTCACAAAGGGGATCAGCATATGATCGTCAGTGCTGGACTTGGAGAACATACCATCCCCCTTCGGATCCATAATCCAAGGGAACTGCTGGTGATCGATATAAAACCTTCCGAAAAAATGAAATGAGGAAACCCTATGGCATTATCTGTTAAGCTGAATGTATTTGAAGGCCCTCTGGATCTTCTGCTTCACCTGATCGACAAAAACAAGATCGATATCTATGATATTCCCATTGTGGAGATCACAGATCAGTATATGGAATATCTGCATTCCATGGAAAAAGAGGATCTGGGAATCATGAGCGAATTTCTTGTCATGGCAGCCACTCTTCTGGATATCAAATGTAAAATGCTTCTTCCGAAAGAAGTGAATGAGGAAGGAGAAGAGGAGGACCCCAGAGCAGAGCTTGTGCAGAAGCTGCTGGAATATAAAATGTACAAATATATGTCCTATGAATTACGGGACAGGCTTGGAGATGCGGCAGGGGTTTATTACCGAAAACAGGATCTTCCGGAAGAAGTGCTGCAGTATACTCCACCGTCTGATCCCCAGGAACTTCTCCGGGGTCTGACACTGGAGCGGATGAGTGCGATCTATCAGGCTTTGATCCGCAGACAGGAAAATAAGATCGATCCGATCCGAAGTAAATTCGGAAGGATCGAAAAAGAGGAAATATCACTTTCCGATAAATTGCTGGAAATGAAGGAATATGCAAAAGCTCACCGGAAATTCAGCTTTCGCAGGCTGATGGAAAACCAGCATTCCAAAATACAGCTGATCGTGACATTTCTGGCAATTCTGGAATTGATGAAAATGGGACATGTTCATGCAGAACAGGAAGATCTTTTTGATGATATTCATGTGGAAGTTATCACGGATCCGGACACATGGAAGAATCTGACAGAGTTCGCAGATGAATAATATAGTAGGAATGAGGACAATAAGTGGAAATCAAACGAATTGAAGGAGAAATCGAAGCCATCCTGTTTGCAATGGGAGAAGCAGTGGAATTACCCCGTATTGCCAGAGCGATCCGTCAGGATCCGACAACAACGGAAAATATCATCCGAAATATGATGATCCGTTATCAGGAAGAAGAGCGGGGGATCCAGATCATAGAGCTCGAAAACTCCTTTCAGCTTTGTACAAAAAAAGAATACTATGATTCTCTTATCCGGATCGCAGCGCAGCCAAAGAAACCCACGCTGACAGACGTTATGCTTGAAACCCTTTCGATCATTGCCTACAAACAGCCCGTTACAAAAGCAGAGATCGAAAAGATCCGAGGGGTAAAATGTGATCATGCCATCAATAAACTGATGGATTATGATCTGGTGAGAGAACTTGGACGTCTGGATGCTCCGGGTCGCCCAATCCTCCTGGGAACCACCGAAGAATTTCTGCGTTGCTTTGGTGTCCATGGGCTGGAAGACCTTCCGGAAATGGATCCGGTCCAGCTGGAGGATTTCAAGGCGGAAGCAGAGGAAGAGATCCAGCTGAAGCTGGACGTATAACAAATAACACGGACAGATGCCGGTTTACCGGGACCTGCCGGACAGATCAGAAAACAGAAGAGGAGTGACGAAAATGCCCACAACATACGCACATGATCTTTTTGGAAAAAGGGTTTACCGGAAACTTTCCGCAAAATTACAGCATCTGATCCGAAGCAACGGAAATCTGTACCGGATCGGACAGCATGGTCCGGATATCCTGTTTTATTATTTTATATCCAAAAATCCGGTGACACAGTACGGAGTGCAGATGCATGGACGGAAAGCAAGAGAATTCTTTGAAAAGGGCATGGCGAAGGTCCGAGAAGAAAAAAATCCTGCACTGATGGCTTACCTGCTGGGGTTCGGATGTCATTATATCCTGGATTCTACCTGTCATCCTTACGTCAATCAGGTAGCTGCCGAGGGGAAAATCTCACATACGCTCTTTGAGAAGGAATTTGACCGTATGCTGATGTATGAAACCGGCAAAGATCCATTGCGTTTTTATCCGTCGCATGGGATCCGTGCCAGTTTTCTCAGTGCATGGACGATACACCAGGTACTACCGGCGATCCGTACCTGGAACATTTATCTGTCATTGAAAATGATGAAGATATTCACCTGTATTTTGGTATGTGATGATGGAGGAAGGAAGAGACGCCTTTCGGAACATGCCCTTTCCCCCGCAGGAAAAAAGATATCTGCGTTTATTACCGAATTTTTTATGAGCCAGGAACCGGAGATCGACTGTAAGGAGGAGCTTCTTAATCTAGACAGTCTGATGGAAGAGGCGCTTGCCAAGGCGCCAGATATGCTGGAAGAGCTTGCTGCACTTGCAGTCAGGCCAGGACATCTTTCTGACAGATGGGATCTGACCTTTAACGGATGATCGATCCCGGCAGACAATAGATACAAGTGATATCTGAATGCTATCCCCGCATAAAATTAAATATAACAGTTACTGTAAACAGTTATATGAACCGTGTACGGGGTGATGCATTATGAGCAAACGGCGTATGGCCGCTGTCGTGCTGGTGACAGCGGTCCTTATTATTTGTCAGATCTTTCCGGTAAAGGCGGCAGATGGCGAAAATCTATATGCACTTTCTGCAGTTCTTATGGATGGGGAGAACGGCCGTGTGCTGTACGGAAAAGAAGCATACAAAGGACGGCCGAATGCCAGCACAACAAAGGTAATGACCTGTATTCTTGCTCTGGAGCTAGCAAAGGGAGATGATTACGTACAGGTTTCCGGGAATGCGGCATCTCAGCCACAGACACGTCTTGGCATGCGGGAAGGCCAGCAGTTTTATCTGGAGGATCTTCTCTATTCACTGATGCTGAAAAGCCATAATGATTCCGCAGTGGCCATCGCGGAACATATCGGCGGCTCCGTAGAAGGTTTTGCAGAGAAGATGAATGAAAAAGCAAAAGAGCTGGGATGTAAGGACACACATTTTGTTACACCCAATGGTCTGGATGGAGAAGATGAAGGAGGTATCCATCATACAACAGCCCGGGATCTTGCCTTGATCATGGCGTATGCAATAAAAAATGCAACATTTGTCCATATTACCCAGACTAGAGATTATACTTTCACGGATATCTCAGGAAAAAAGCATTATTCGGTACATAATACCAATGCTTTCCTGGATATGGAAACAGGAGTGATCTCCGGAAAAACAGGATTTACAGGAAATGCTGGATATTGTTATGTCTGCGCAGTCCGACAGGACGAGCGATTATTTATCGTGGCTCTTCTGGGATGCGGATGGCCCGGAAATAAAAATTATAAATGGAGCGATACTAAGAAGCTTCTTTCCTATGGCAGGGAAAATTATCAGTATGTGATGCTGCCGGAGCTTCCACAGCTGCCTGAGATCCCGGTAACAGAAGCAGCACCGGGAAAAGAAGATCCATATCCGCAAAAGTCCGATCGTTCCGGATATCCTCCCAAACAGGTCATGCTGAAAATACACGCAGTACTTTCTGAAAAAGATCGTGAGAAAAGATATCTTTTGAAAAAAACAGAAACGATCACATGGGAAACGGAGCTTCCGGATAAGCTCCCGGCACCAATACAGAAAAACCAGAAGATCAGTACACTCCATGCAAAACTCAACGGAAAAGAACTCCTTTCCTGCCTTGTAACCGCCGATGACAAAATCGACAGAATTACCTATAAATGGTATGTGGATAAAGTATTTAAGGATTATTTCCATTAATTTAGCGACCCCTGGCATATGTCAGGGGTTAATTTTTTAACGTTCGTGACGAAAAGTATTGAATTTTCTGCAAAAAAAAGGTACAATTATACTCGGCTGAATTTTTGGTTATATTAATAAAAAAATGGAGGGCATAGTATAATGAGTAATGCGACACAAAGCGTAGCGGCTGCAAGGATCAATTCCCTGCTTGACGCCAACAGTTTTGTTGAGATCGGACAGGCTGTCACAGCCAGAGCTACGGATTTCAACATGACTGAAAAAAAAGCACCTTCAGACGGTGTGATCACCGGATATGGTGTGATTGACGGCAGTCTGGTGTATGTATACAGCCAGGATGCATCTGTACTGAACGGAACAGTTGGTGAGATGCATGCCAAAAAGATCGCCAAAATTTATGATCTCGCTCTGAAAGTTGGAGCACCTGTTATCGGTCTTGTAGACTGTGCGGGACTTCGTCTTCAGGAGGCTACCGATGCACTTGAGGCATTTGGTGAGATCTATCTGAAACAGACACTGGCATCCGGTGTTATTCCACAGATCACTGCTGTTTTCGGAACATGCGGCGGTGGAATGGCAGTTGTACCGGCTCTTACAGACTTTACATTTGTAGAGGAGAAGAAGGGCAGACTGTTTGTAAACACTCCAAATGCACTGGAAGGAAACAGAGTGGAAAAATGCGATTCAGCTTCCGCACAGTTCCAGAGTGAGGAGACAGGACTTGTTGACGGCATCGGAACAGAAGAGGAGATCCTTGGACAGATCCGTACACTGGTCAGCATGCTTCCGGAGAATAATGAAGACAATGACAGCTTCAAGGAATGCACAGATGACCTGAACAGAGTATGTGATGATATTGCAGGCTGCACAGGCGACACAGCTATTGCGCTTTCAAGAATCGCTGATAATGGTGAGTTTTTTGAAACAAAGGCAGCTTACGGCCAGGATGTCGTAACAGGCTTCCTTCGTCTGAACGGAGCTACCGTTGGCGCTGTTGCAAACAGAAGCGAATCTTACGATGCTGATGGCAATAAGACAGAGATTTCCGACGGAACTCTTTCTGCAAGAGGTGCAAGAAAAGCAGCAGACTTCGTAAAATTCTGTGATGCTTTTGAGATTCCGGTACTTACTCTTACTAATGTAACAGGATTTAAAGCTACACTCTGCAATGAGAAGATGATGGCTAAATCCGTAGGTGAGATGGTACATGCTTTTGCATCTGCGACTGTACCGAAGGTAAATGTTGTAATTGGTAAAGCATACGGAACTGCATACGTTGCCATGAACAGCAAATCTGTCGGAGCAGATATGGTTTATGCATGGGATACAGCTGAGATCGGTATGATGGATGCTTCCCTTGCAGCAAAGATCATGTATGAGGGAGCTGACGCTTCTACACTGAATGAGAAGGCAGCTGAGTACAAAGAACTCCAGAACGGTATCGCATCTGCAGCAGCAAGAGGATATGTGGATACTGTGATCAAAGCAGAAGATACAAGAAAATATGTAATCGGTGCTTTTGAGATGCTGTTCACAAAAAGGGAAGACCGTCCATCCAAAAAGCATGGAACAGTCTAAGTGAGGTGAGCGTATGAGACAGTTTTATAAAAAGATCTCTTCTGTCTGCATGGCACTTCTTTGCGTAGCTGCACTTCTGATCGGATGCACAGCTACTGCATGGGCTGCTGATGAGATTGATGATTCTGTAAAGAGTCAGCTTGTCACAACAACCAAGGGCCTGACGGATGCGATCATCGCAATGTCCGAGGATGATATCCAGGGATATCTGGAATCAGAGGATGCTTTCACACAGAGTGCTGCAAGTGCATGGGATGGCTCCAGAGAAGAGCTTGGTGAGAAAAAAGGTGATATTGATGAGAAAGATATCACAGTGGAGTATTCCGATGATCAGTATACCGTTGTTGTTCCGGTATCCTTCGAGAAAAACAAAGCGAATTTCACTTATGTATTTGATAAATCAGGAACCCCGACTTCTCTTACAGTTGATGTGAATTATACACTGGCACAGAACATGGAGAAGGCAGCGATGAATACAGTGATGGGTCTCGGAACAGTATTTGTGATCCTGGTATTCCTGATCTTCGTGATCTCTCTTTTCAAATATATTCCTGGACTTGTGGAAGGAAAGAAAAAAGAGAGCAAACCGGCTCCGGCAGCCGCAGCACCGGCTCCGGTTGCAGCACCAGTTGCTGAGCCTGCTGTTGAGGATGTGACAGATGATGGTGAGCTTATTGCCGTGATCGCTGCAGCTATCGCTGCTTCTGAAGGCAAAACAAGCACAGACGGATTCGTAGTACGTTCCATCCGCAAAGTCAACCGCAGAAAAAGATAATCATTATTTAGGAGGATTTTAAAATGAAGAGTTATACAATTACTGTTAACGGAACAGCATATGAAGTTACTGTAGAAGAGAACGGAAACGCAGCAGCTCCAGTTGCAGCAGCACCAAAAGCAGCAGCTCCGGCTCCTAAGGCAGCTCCGGCAGCAGCTCCTAAGGCAGCAGCTCCGGCAGCAGGCGCAGGTTCTGTTAAAGTTTCCGCAGCCGTTCCTGGAAAAGTTGTAAAAATCGTTGCATCTGTTGGACAGAGCGTAAAAGCTGGTGACAGCGTAGTGATCGTTGAGTCCATGAAGATGGAGATCCCGGTTGTTGCTCCTCAGGACGGAACAATCGCCAGCATCGATGTTGCAGAGGGTGCTGCCGTTGAAAATGGAGATACTCTTGCAACAATGAACTAAACAGGAGGTAGACAAATGTCTTATGTAACAAATACCCTGTCAAACCTGATCCATCAGACAGCATTTTTCAACCTTACCTGGGGAAACTACCTGATGATCGCAGTGGCATGTGTGTTCTTATATCTTGCCATTAAACATGGTTTTGAGCCGCTGCTGTTGGTTCCGATCGCTTTTGGTATGCTTCTGGTAAATATTTATCCGGACATTATGCTGAGCATTGAGGATTCATCCAATGGCGTTGGCGGACTTCTTCATTATTTTTACTTAATGGATGAGTGGAGTATTCTTCCTTCACTGATCTTCCTGGGTGTCGGTGCGATGACAGACTTCGGTCCGCTGATCGCAAACCCGATCAGCTTCCTGATGGGAGCAGCTGCACAGCTTGGTATTTACCTTGCATACTTCCTTGCAATTTTCCTTGGATTTAATGGTAAAGCAGCAGCAGCGATCTCTATCATTGGTGGTGCTGACGGCCCGACTTCCATTTTCCTTGCAGGTAAGCTTGGACAGTCTTCTCTTATGGGACCGATCGCAGTGGCAGCATATTCCTATATGTCCCTGGTACCGATCATCCAGCCTCCGATCATGAAGGCATTCACAACAGAGAAAGAGCGTAAGATCAAAATGGCGCAGCTCCGTCCTGTTACAAAACTTGAGAAGATCCTTTTCCCGATCGTTATCACAATCGTTGTTTGCCTGATCCTTCCGACAACAGCTCCCCTTGTTGGTATGCTGATGCTCGGAAACCTGTTCCGTGAGTCCGGAGTTGTTAAACAGCTTTCTGAAACAGCTTCCAACGCTCTTATGTACATCGTAGTAATCCTTCTCGGAACATCTGTAGGTGCTTCCACAAGTGCTGAGGCGTTCCTGAACGTAGATACACTGAAGATCGTAGTTCTTGGTCTTGTTGCCTTTGCCTGCGGTACTTTTGGTGGTGTTATGCTTGGTAAGCTTCTCTGCAAGGTTACTCACGGAAAGATCAATCCTCTGATCGGATCAGCCGGTGTTTCTGCCGTTCCTATGGCAGCCCGTGTATCCCAGAAGGTTGGTGCTGAGGCAGATCCTACAAACTTCCTGCTGATGCATGCGATGGGACCGAACGTTGCTGGTGTTATCGGTACAGCGGTTGCTGCCGGTACATTCATGGCGATCTTTGGTGTCTAACCCATTGTCTTATAAAAATTTGTAAGGAGAATAATTATGGCAGAAATAGAGAAAAAACCTGTGAAAGTTGTGGAAACGATCCTGCGTGACGCTCATCAGTCCCTGATCGCTACACGTATGAGCACAGAGCAGATGCTTCCGATCATTGAGAAGCTTGACAAAGTCGGCTACTATGCAGTAGAGTGCTGGGGCGGTGCTACTTTCGATGCTTCCTTACGTTTCCTGAAAGAGGATCCGTGGGAAAGACTTCGTAAACTTCGTGACGGTTTCAAAAACACAAAGCTTCAGATGCTGTTCCGTGGACAGAACATCCTTGGATATCGTCCATATGCAGATGATGTAGTAGAGTATTTTGTACAGAAATCCGCAGCTAACGGTATCGATATCATCCGTATCTTTGACTGTATGAATGACCTTCGTAACCTTCAGACAGCTGTAAAAGCAGCAAACAAGGAGAAAGCACATGCACAGGTTGCAATGGCTTACACACTTGGTGATGCTTACACACTTGATTACTGGACAGATCTTGCAAAACGTATCGAGGATATGGGTGCAGATTCCATCTGTATCAAAGATATGGCAGGACTTCTTGTTCCGTACAAAGCTACAGAGCTTGTTCAGGCTCTCAAAGAGACTGTTAAGATCCCGATTGATCTTCATTCTCACTATACATCCGGTGTTGCTTCCATGACATATATGAAGGCAGTAGAGGCAGGTGTTGATATCATCGACACAGCAATGTCTCCGTTTGCTCTTGGAACATCCCAGCCGGCAACAGAGGTTATGGTTGAGACCTTCAAGGGAACACCATATGATACAGGATTTGATCAGCAGCTTCTCGCTGAGATCGCTGACTACTTCCGTCCGATGCGTGATGAGGCTCTTGATACAGGTCTTCTCAATCCGAAGAACCTTGGTGTAAACATCAAGACTCTTCTGTATCAGGTACCAGGCGGAATGCTTTCCAACCTGACATCACAGCTGAAAGAGCAGCATGCCGAGGATAAATTCTACGAAGTACTTGAGGAAGTTCCGCGTGTACGTAAAGACCTTGGTGAGCCACCGCTTGTTACACCGTCCTCTCAGATCGTTGGTACACAGGCTGTATTTAACGTGATCATGGGCGAGCGTTACAAGGTTGTCACAAAAGAAACAAAAGACGTGTTAAGTGGTAAGTATGGCGCAACAGCCAGACCGTTCAATCCGGAAGTACAGAAAAAATGTATCGGAGATATTGAACCGATCACATGCCGTCCGGCAGATCTTCTGGAGGATGAGCTTGATAAGCTTGAGAGCGAGATGGCACAGTACAAGGAGCAGGATGAGGATGTTCTCACATATGCACTGTTCCCGCAGGTTGCCATGGACTTCTTTAAATATCGCCAGGCTCAGAAGACAAAAGTTGATGAGACTGTAGCAGATACCAAGAACGGCGCATACCCGGTATAAAGCACACATAGAAATGCAGATGCATTTCAAAACAGGAAAAGGAGCTTGCTGTATGCAGGCTCCTTTGTGCATAAAAAAGATAAAAAAGGCAGGATAACAGGTAATGTCCAAAGTTGCGATCATAGGCGGCGGTGCCGCCGGAATGCTCTGCGGTGTATATGCTGCGCGCAGAGGACACCAGGTTCACATACTGGAAAAAAATGAGAAACTAGGAAAAAAGCTTTTCATCACCGGAAAGGGACGATGCAACGTCACCAATGATTCCGATACCGAAGAACTTTTTCCGGCAGTGATGTCAAACCGCAAATTTCTTTACAGTGCTTTCTACACCTATGGAAGCAGAGATGTGATGGAATTTTTTGAGGAGGCAGGAGTGCCGCTGAAAACAGAGCGTGGAAACCGGGTTTTTCCGGTATCGGATCATTCATCAGATATTATCCGTGCGCTTGAGCGGGAACTGAAAAAAGCCGGAGCGCAGATCCATCTTCATACAGAGGTAAAGGAAGTTTGTACACAGGATGAAAAAGTTACCGGTGTATTACTTTCGGATGGTACCTTTTTTGAAGCGGATACTGTGGTAGTTGCCACAGGAGGGCTTTCCTACCCGTCCACAGGTTCCACAGGAGACGGATATCGTTTTGCTGCTGAGACGGGACATAAAGTTGTTTCCCAGTCACCATCACTGGTACCACTGGTGGCAAAAGAAGATTATGTCTCCAAACTTCAGGGCCTTTCCCTTCGGAATGTGGAGCTTACAGTAAAATCCGGCAAAAAAGTTCTCTATAAAGATTTCGGCGAGATGATGTTTACTCATTTCGGAGTGACAGGACCGCTGATCCTTTCCGCCAGTGCCCAGATCGGCAAAAAGCTGGAAAAGGAGCCTTTGGAGGCTTTCCTGGATCTGAAGCCGGCGCTTGATGCAGAACAGCTTGACGCCCGGATCCTGCGTGAATTTGATGCAAATCATAACAAGCAGTTTAAAAATGTGATCGGTGTTCTTTTTCCGTCTTCTCTGACTCCGATCATGATCGAAATTGGCGGTATCCCCGGGGAAAAACCGGTACATGAGATCTCCAGGGAAGAGCGTCAGGCTTTTGGCCGTCTGATCAAGGCTTTTCCGTTTACGATCACGGGAATGGGAGAGTTTAAGGAAGCGATCATCACAAGAGGCGGTGTGTCAGTAAAAGAGATACAGCCATCCACAATGGAATCCAAAAAAATAAAAAATCTGTATTTTACAGGTGAAGTACTGGATCTGGATGCAGTGACCGGTGGCTATAATCTTCAGATCGCATGGTCTACAGCGTATGCGGCAGCTCAGGCGATAGAATAACAGAAAAGAGGAAGGAGCAACGATTATGGGTATTAATATTGCAATTGACGGACCGGCAGGTGCAGGAAAAAGCACAATTGCAAAAAAAGTGGCAAAGGAGCTGTCCTTTATTTATGTAGATACAGGGGCAATGTATCGTGCCATGGCACTTTATCTTCTGGAAAAAGGGATCAGCGGTGACGAAAAAATCTCTGAAGCCTGTCACGATGCGGATATCTCTATCCGTTATGAGAACGGTGAGCAGCAGGTGATTCTTAACGGAAAGAACGTAACTGCGTTCCTCCGTAAGGAAGAGGTAGGAAATATGGCATCTGTAAGCTCTGCAAATCCGGAGGTGCGTGCACATCTTCTGAAGCTGCAGCGCAATCTTGCAGCTGAGAATAATGTAGTTATGGACGGAAGAGATATCGGAACCACCATTCTTCCCAATGCGGAAGTGAAGATCTTTCTGACTGCAAGTGCAAAGACCCGTGCCAGCAGACGATACCTGGAGCTTACAGAGAAGGGGGAAGCCTGCGATATGGATGAGATCCTGAAAGATATCGTTGACAGAGATGAGAGAGATATGAACCGTGCGGTTTCTCCGCTTAAAAAAGCAGAGGATGCTGTTCTTGTTGATTCATCTGAGATGGGAATTGATGAAGTGGTTGAGAGTATCCTTTCCGTATACAGAAAAAGGGTGAATGGATGAATGTAAAAGTTGCAGAAACTGCCGGCTTCTGTTTCGGCGTACAAAGAGCAGTTGACCGTGTTTATGAGCTGATCGGTTCCGATGCAGCACCGATTTATACACTAGGCCCGATCATCCATAATGAGGAGGTTGTCTCAGATCTCGAAAAAAAAGGTGTGGCTGTGATCTGTGAGAAGGATCTTGGCAGCCTGAAGGGCGGTACTGTTGTGATCCGTTCCCATGGAGTAGGCCGCAGGGTTTATAACATGATCAAAAAATATGGTCTCGGATATGTAGATGTTACCTGTCCTTTTGTGCTGAAGATCCACAAGATCGTTGAGAGAGAAAGCTCCAGAGGTGCCCATATTGTGATCATCGGTGATCCGGACCATCCGGAAGTCCAGGGGATCTGCGGATGGTGTCAGGGACCATATACAGTGATCAGAAATGCTGAGGATGCTGAGAAATTCAATATTTCTCCGGAAAAAGAAGTATGTGTAGTGTCCCAGACGACATTTAATTACAACAAATTTCAAGAATTAGTTGAAATTCTCCGCAAAAAGAGTTATGATAATAATGTTTTAAATATTTTAAATATTTTAAACACTATTTGTAATGCTACCGAAGAACGGCAGAAAGAAGCTAAAGCGATAGCCGGAGAGGTAGACACTATGCTGGTCGTAGGTGGCCGACATAGCTCCAATACTCAAAAGCTGTTTGAAATATGTAAAAAGGAATGTGGAAATACTTACTATATACAAACACCTGTAGACTTGGATTCTGAAATGTTCCAATGCAGTAGTTGTGTAGGTATTACAGCAGGGGCTTCCACCCCAAAGAAAATTATTGAGGAGGTTCAAGAACATGTCAGAGTTAAGTTTTGAACAGATGCTGGAAGATTCCGTAAAAACAATCAGAAATGGAGAGATCGTACAGGGTACCGTCATCGATGTTAAAGATGATGAGATCATCCTGAATATCGGCTATAAAGCAGACGGTATCATCACAAAGAACGAGTACACAAACGATTCAAGCGTTGTGCTTACAGACGTTGTTAAACCTGGCGATACCATGGAAGCAAAGGTTCTCAAAGTAAACGACGGAGAGGGACAGGTTACACTTACCTACAAACGTCTTGCTGCAGAGAAAGGCAACAAACGTCTTGAGGAGGCATTCGAGAACCAGGAGGTTCTGAAGGCTCCTGTAACACAGGTACTTGACGGTGGTCTTTGTGTCAATGTTGAGGAAGCAAGAGTATTCATTCCTGCAAGCCTTGTATCTGACACATATGAGAAAGATCTTTCCAAATATGCAGATCAGGAGATCGAGTTCGTTATCACAGAGTTCAACCCAAGAAGACGCCGTATCATCGGTAACCGCAAACAGCTTCTTCTTGCTGAGAAAGCTGAGAAACAGAAAGAGCTTCTTGCTAAGATCAACGTAGGCGATAAAGTTGAGGGTGTTGTTAAGAATGTTACAGATTTCGGTGCATTCATTGACCTCGGCGGAGCAGACGGACTTCTTCACATCTCTGAGATGTCCTGGGGCAGAGTAGAGAATCCGAAGAAGGTATTCAACGTAGGTGATAAAGTTACAGTTCTTATCAAAGATATCAACGGAGACAAGATCGCACTTTCCCTTAAATTCCCGGAGGAGAACCCATGGCTTACAGCTGCTGAGGACTTCGCAGTAGGAAACGTAGTAAAGGGCAAAGTTGCACGTATGACAGATTTCGGTGCATTTGTTGAGCTTGCACCTGGAGTAGATGCTCTTCTTCATGTATCTCAGATTTCCAGAGAGCACGTTGCGAAACCATCTGATGTACTTTCCATCGGTCAGGAGATCGAGGCTAAGGTTGTTGATTTCAATGGCGAAGACAGAAAGATCAGCCTCAGCATGAAAGCACTCGAGGATAATTCTGCAGAGCAGACAGAGGAGTAATTTCTCAGAAGCTGTACAGCAGATGAATATTTTGAATTTCAGAGGCCGTCACATTTATTGTGACGGCCTTTTTTAATTGGAATTTCGTAACAGAGATATTATTTAAGAACAGAAAGATAATATGGCAGGCAGTGTTTCAGATAGGTTTTCTGTTTTAAAGGATCATGCAGAAAAGCTTCTGTTACAGGAAACCAGGTATAACAGTTGTCCCTTTTGGCAGGCCTTCGGAGCTTTTTATCCATGCAGGCACTTAAGGTTTTTGGTATTGCAGTGTCTTCGGAAGGGATGTAATCGTAATCTTTATAATTGGAATAATATTGCTTTAAACGTCCATTTTGAAGCTTCACAAGAAGACGGACACGGTTATTCTGTCCGATTATGTAGAATTCTTCACTATGATTTGAAAATTCAACAGGCAGATCGTAATTAGTTTTAATGGTAAAGGCCAATTGATCGTCTTGAATTTCACAATTTAGTGCTTCGTAATCTTCATTGAAAAGAGCAAGATAGGACAGCATGGAGAAAATTTTTCCAAGTCCCAGAAGATCTTCCCGGTTATGTCCCATAACGATCTCTGCCGCTTCCGGTTTCTTTCCGGAAGCGAATTGTTTGTAAAGACGGATGCAGGCACCTCCATCATAGTAGTTCCGTTCAGTAATACCGAGAAATGATTCCATGGAAGGCTGATTCATCCGTGAAAGCTTCAGAAGTCCCTTGAGCGGCTTTAGTTCCCGGTAAAGATCCAGAGATGGCAGCTCCGTAAAAGGGGAAGAGAGTCCGTGGATCTGATATCGTGCATCCAGATAAGGCTGGTCAAAGCTGTCACCGTTATATTGGATCGTACATGAAAAATCCTGAAGGAATTCAGAAAATGTTTTCAGAAGTTCAGGTTCTTCCTCTTCATTTTCAATCATCCACTGGTACATCTGCCAGTTGTTTCCTTCGTAGGCTACAGCACCGATCAGATACAGAAAAGTGGAATTTCGTGATAGTCCTGTAGTTTCAATATCATAGAAAAGCGGTACAAAACGCTCTGAAAATCCATGATTTTTAGTCAATTTTTTAACAGTCTCAAAGTCTGGAAATCCTTGTAAAATCGGCATTTTTTTAACGATCATGTTAATTTTCTCCTTTATGGATTGTATCTGATTATACACAAAAAAATTGCTTTTCAATAGTGCAATTTAAAGTGAAATGAGTTATAGTTATTAGTAGAGTTGATGATAAAAAACAGGAAATGGTACTGGATTTATGTAGGGATTGACAGTGAAAAAATGACTATTATCGCTTCATAAATTAGTTATTCATTTACAGCTTTTTATGAGCTGATGAATATCTTCTACCGAAGTATATCACAGGATCGTGTCTGGATTCAATCTTTCATACATATCCTGCTCAAAGCAGAAGCTATTTTGTTACTGTTCGCTGGTAATGTTTCGCGAAATGATTTATGGGAGCGAAATAGATCTTGTTTGTCTTGGATGAAATAAGAAAAGGAAAATCAGAAACACAGAATCAACTTTAAAAAAGAGTATATGCGCAACGCAGAAATACCATGTACATGTACTTGCAAAAATAAAGGAGGAGATGAGATCTATGGCATTTTTAACCTTCAGGGGTGGTATCCATCCTTATGACGGCAAAGATTTGTCAAAAAACTGTCCTGTCGAGAAGTATCTGCCGAAGGGAGATCTGGCAATTCTTGTTTCTCAGCACATCGGAGCTCCGGCCAAGCCGATCGTAAAAAAAGGTGATCATGTGCTTGCAGGACAGAAAATCGCAGAAGCAGGAGGATTTGTTTCCGCACCGATACACTCGTCTGTATCAGGAACCGTAAAGGGAATCGAGAAACGTCTGACCGCAGTAGGCGCCATGGGTGATGCGATCATCATTGAGAATGACGGTCTGTACGAATCTGTGGAATATGCACCTGCAAAGCTTTCGGATCTTTCCAAGGAGGATATCCTGAAAAGGATTCAGGAAGGCGGAGTTGTTGGTCAGGGTGGTGCAGGTTTCCCGACACATGTAAAGCTCTCACCAAAGGAACCTGACAAGATCGATCATATCCTGGTCAACGGTGCGGAATGTGAGCCTTATATCACCAGTGACTACCGAAGGATGATGGAAGAACCGGAAAGTATTGTTGGTGGTCTGGAAGTAATCCTGAAAGCTTTCCCGAAGGCAGTGGGATGTATCTGTATCGAGGACAACAAACCGGATTGTATTGCCAGGATGAAAGAAGCCATCAAAGGCAAAGAGCGTATGGAAGTAAAAGAGCTTAAGACCAAATACCCTCAGGGTGGTGAGCGTACACTGATCTATGCGGTAACAGGCAGAGAGATCAATTCCACCATGCTTCCGGCAGACGTAGGATGCGTGGTTGATAACGTAGAGACCGTCACTTCTGTTTATAAGGCAGTGATCCTTGGACAGCCGGTCATCAGCCGTAATGTAACGGTTACCGGAGACGGTATCCGTACACCGAAGAACTTTTCCGTTCTTACAGGCACAGATCTGTCTGAACTGGTAGATGCTGCAGGCGGACTGAAGGAAAAGATCGCAAAAGCAATCTCCGGCGGACCGATGATGGGATTTGCGTTGTATGATCTTCATATTCCATGTACGAAGACAACTTCTTCCCTGCTTTTCCTGGAGCGTGACGCAGTTTCCGAGGCGAAGCAGATCCAGACTGCATGTATCAATTGCGGACGTTGTGTAAGCGTCTGTCCGGGCCATGTGGTTCCGGCCCGCCTTGCAACTCTTGCAGAACACGGTGATATGGCAGGCTTCGAAAAAATGGATGGTATGGAATGCTGCGAGTGCGGCTGCTGCAGTTACATCTGTCCGGCCAAACGACCTCTGACTCAGAGTATTAAATCTATGAGAAAAATGGTTCTTGCAGAGCGCAAGAAAAAGAAATAGGGGGAGGAATAACAATGGAACAAATGTATAACGTATCATCTAATCCCCATATCAGGGATAAAATGACCACCAGCCGTATTATGCAGCTGGTAGTGATCGCACTTCTGCCGACAACACTTTTCGGTATCTGGAACTTTGGAGTGCATGCACTCCTTGTAGTGCTGGCGACGGTTGCATCCAGTGTGTTTTTTGAATGGCTGTATGACCGACTGATGCATAAAAAGAATACAACTACTGATTTCAGTGCAGTTGTAACAGGACTTCTGCTTGCACTGAACATGCCGCCCCAGATCCCGATCTGGATGCCGATCCTTGGCAGTGCTTTTGCGATCATTGTTGTAAAACAGCTGTTCGGTGGACTTGGACAGAACTTTATGAACCCGGCTCTTGCAGGAAGATGTTTCCTTATGATCTCTTTTGCCGGAAAAATGACCAACTTTGCAGTTTCCAAAAGCTCCCATGCTGTTGTAGATGCGGTTACACAGGCAACACCTCTGGCAGCGCTTAAAAGCCAGGGATTCATTGAGAGGACTTCTATTCCTGTAAAGAATCTGTTCCTTGGTAATATCCAGGGTACCATCGGTGAGACTTCTGCTCTGGCGATCCTCATCGGTGCAGTGATCCTTCTCGCATTTAAGATCATCGATCTGAAGGTACCTCTTACATATATTGGAAGTTTTGCAATATTTGTCATTTTCTATATGCTGGGAACAGGCAAAGGCTTTGATGTAAATTATCTTTTCAGCCATATCTTTGGAGGAGGTCTGATGCTTGGAGCCTGGTTTATGGCAACCGATTATGTGACAACGCCGATCACTCCGAAAGGTCAGCTGGTATATGGTTGCTGCCTCGGTATCGTGACAGCGGTATTCCGTCTCTTTGGTGGTTCCGCAGAGGGCGTTTCCTATGCGATCATTTTCTGCAATCTTCTGGTTCCGCTTATTGAAAAAGTAACAAAACCGGTTGCTTTTGGAAAAGGAGGCAAGAAATAATGGGTAAGATTATCAGAAATACATTGATCCTTACGATCATTACAGTAGTTGCCGGCCTTGGCCTTGGACTGGTTTACGAAGTTACCAAAGAACCCATTGCAAGAACCGAGGAACAGGCAAAAAAAGAAGCCTGGCAGACTGTATTCAGTGATGTAAGCCTGGAAGATTTTAAAGCTGTAGATGTAGACAAGGAAGCAGCAGATAAAACAGTTGCAGATCTTGGAATCAAAGCAACCGTAGATGAAGTCTGTGAAGCAGCAGATGAAGGCTATGTGGTAACTGTAACCGATAAAGAGGGTTACGGCGGTGATATCCAGATCACAGTTGGTGTAACAAAAGACGGTACCGTCAGCGGCGTTTCCATTCTTTCCATCAGTGAGACTGCCGGACTTGGAATGCGTGCTACAGAAGCGAAGTTCCAGGAACAGTATGTTGGAAAGAATACCGACAAATTCTATGTATCCAAGGACGGCGGCGAAGGTGAGCCTATTGATGCTATCAGTGGTGCGACCATCACATCCAGAGCTTTTACCGGTGCAGTCAATACAGCTATCGGCTATTGCAAAAACGCATTTTAGGAGGGTAGTTGAATATGAATAATTGTGGTGAAAGATTAAAAAACGGCATTATAACCGAAAATCCGATTTTCGTCCTGATGCTTGGTATGTGTCCTACCCTTGCGGTAACGACTTCTGCGATCA
The DNA here is from genome assembly GCF_003184505.1 of Blautia sp. BCRC 81119. Lineage (NCBI taxonomy): Bacteria > Bacillati > Bacillota > Clostridia > Lachnospirales > Lachnospiraceae > Blautia > Blautia sp. BCRC 81119. The sequence goes on from NZ_QJHD01000002.1 coordinate 218,682, forward strand.
ATGGTATTGGTATGGGACTTTCCACAACCGTAGTTCTGGTTATGTCAAACATGCTCATCTCCATGCTGCGTAAGGTTATTCCAGACTCCGTCAGAATGCCGGCCTTTATCGTAGTTGTAGCATCTTTTGTAACTATCGTACAGTTTCTGATGGAAGGCTTTACTCCTTCTCTTTATGAGTCACTTGGAATTTACATTCCACTGATCGTTGTTAACTGTATCATTCTGGGACGTGCAGAGAGTTATGCTTCCAAGAACCCTGTCCTTCCGTCTATCTTTGACGGACTTGGAATGGGTCTTGGCTTCACAGTGGGCCTGGTTGCCATTGGTCTTGTAAGAGAGATCCTTGGTTCCGGAAAGGCTTTCGGAGCACAGATCATTCCGGTTGCTGATGCAGCTACCGGTGCTGCCGGCTATACCCCGATCACTATCTTTATCCTTGCACCTGGAGCATTTCTGGTTCTTGCCGGACTTGCAGCGATCCAGAACAAAGTAAAGATCAACATGGCAAAGAAGGGCAAAGATGTTTCCAAGATCCAGTCCGGCTGTGGCTCCAATTGTGCGACCTGCGGCGGATGTCCTTCCGACAAAGAATAAAAAGGGGGAATAGAAAATGGCAAGCTTGATGTTGATTGCAATTGGTTCTGCGCTTTGCAGTAACGTTGTATTGAGTCAGTTCCTGGGAATCTGTTCTTTCCTTGGAGTTTCCAAGAAAACAGAAACCGCAGCCGGCATGGGTGGTGCAGTTGTGTTTGTTATTACTATTGCATCTTTTGTTGCAGGACTGCTTTATAAATTCATCCTGGTACCGACCCATTTTGAGTATCTGAAAACGATCGTATTTATCCTGGTTATCGCGGCACTGGTACAGATTGTAGAAATGTTTCTCAAGAAATTTGTACCATCCCTTTACAAGGCACTTGGTGTATACCTTCCTCTGATCACAACAAACTGTGCAGTTCTTGGTGTAGCACTGAACAATGTTAAATATGAATACAGCATTCTTGAAAGTGTTGTCAACGGATTTGCCACAGGTGTAGGTTACCTGATCGCAATTGTATTACTTGCGGGAATCCGTGAAAAAATGGAATACAACGATATTCCGGAATCCTTCCAGGGTATGCCGATCGTTCTGCTTACGGCAGCACTGATGGCTATTGCATTCTTTGGATTCTCCGGAATCGTATAGGAGGAAGAAGAGCATGAGTATAACAGGAATTATTATGGCTGCAGTCATTGTCGGCGGTACTGGTTTATTCATTGGTATCTTCCTCGGACTTGCAGACAAGAAATTAACCGTTAAGGTAGATGAAAAGGAAGAAGCCATTCTCGGCGTTCTTCCAGGAAATAACTGTGGTGGTTGTGGATATCCGGGATGTTCCGGACTCGCTGCCGCAATTGCAAAGGGAGAAGCTCCTGTAGATCAGTGTCCGGTTGGCGGTGCTCCTGTTGCAGCCAAGATTGGCGCGATCATGGGACAGGAAGTAAAAGAAACCGCACGTCAGGTTGCTTTTGTAAAATGTGCGGGAACCTGTGATAAGACGACTGTGAAATATGAGTACACAGGTGTGGAAGACTGCGAGATGATGGCTTTCATCCCTGGCAGCGGTGCAAAAAACTGTACATTTGGATGTATGGGCTTCGGAAGCTGTGTAAAGGCATGTCCATTTGATGCGATCCATATAGTGAATGGTATTGCGGTCGTAGATCAGGAAGCATGTAAAGCCTGTGGCAAATGTGTTGCCAAATGTCCGCGTCACCTGATCGAGCTGGTACCATATGACAAACAGACACGTGTAGCCTGCAGCTCCCACGCAAAAGGTAAGGCAGTTACAGTTGCCTGCGAGCTTGGCTGTATCGGCTGTAAAAAATGTGAGAAGAATTGTCCGTCCGAGGCGATCACAGTTACCGATTTCTGTGCACACATCGATTACGATAAGTGTACAGGCTGCGGTAAATGTAAGGAAGTTTGCCCAAGACATGTGATTCTGTAAAACAAAAAGGACTGCCTGTCACAGAAGTTTTCCGAGTGACGTGGCAGTTCTTTTTTGGAATAAAGCATGTTGTGCCCGATAATGCATAAATAAATACGTACAAGCTTTTGGTTATATTTCGATGAAAAATTGCAGTTTCCGGTTAAAAATATTTGACCGGTGAATTTCAAGGGGCTATAATAGGATATAAATATTCAGTATACTTCAAGGAGAACGAAATTCATGAGTAAGATTATTTTAACTGGCGACCGTCCGACGGGGCGCCTTCATGTAGGTCATTATGTTGGATCTCTGGCAGAGCGTGTGAAGCTGCAGAATTCCGGCTTATATGATGAGATTTATATTATGATCGCAGATGCCCAGGCACTTACAGATAATGCAGAGCATCCGGAGAAAGTACGTCATAACATTCTTCAGGTTGCTCTGGACTATCTGGCATGCGGGCTTGATCCGGAGAAATCCAATATTTTTATTCAGTCCATGGTTCCGGAGCTGACAGAACTTACCTTTTATTATATGAATCTGGTTACGGTAGCACGAGTACAGCGTAATCCTACCGTTAAATCCGAGATTAAGATGCGTAATTTTGAAGCCAGCATCCCAGTAGGCTTTTTCTGCTATCCGATCAGTCAGGCTGCGGATATTACTGCTTTCCGCGCAACACATGTACCGGTAGGTGAAGATCAGCTTCCGATGCTTGAGCAGTGCAAGGAGATCGTCCATAAATTCAATACCGTTTATGGTGACACACTGACAGATCCGGAAATTGTTCTTTCTTCCAATAAAGCATGCTTACGTCTTCCGGGAATTGACGGAAAGGCTAAGATGAGTAAGTCTCTCGGAAACTGCATCTATCTGTCTGATGAAGAAGATGTTGTGAAGAAAAAGATCATGTCCATGTTTACAGATCCGAATCATCTTCGTGTTCAGGATCCTGGTCGTGTAGAGGGAAATCCGGTATTTATCTATCTGGATGCCTTCAGCCGCCCGGAACATTTTGCTGAATTTCTGCCAGAGTATCAGAATCTGGATGAACTTAAGGCTCACTATCAGAGAGGTGGCCTTGGTGATGTGAAAGTCAAGAAGTTCCTGAATAATGTTATGCAGGCAGAGCTTGGACCGATCCGTGAAAGAAGGAAAATGTGGGAGCAGCGAACCGAAGATGTGTTCGATATCCTGAAAGCCGGTACAGAGGTTGCCAGAGAAAAAGCTGCCGCAACGCTTCATGATGTCCGTTCTTCTATGCGGATCAATTATTTTGAGGATCAGGATTTCCTTAATCAGTGATAGAAAACAACGAGAGGAATCACAGGCTTGTATACAGGATCAACCCGGAGATTGTATTCCGGGTTGATTTTTTTTGAAAATTATGTTACTATTGCGTTCATATGGGAAACAGATGTTCAGCTGTTTCAGGGAAGGAGCCTTGAGATTTGATTTCTTTTGTAAAAGGTACTGTAGCAGATATCGGTGAAAATTGTCTGGTTGTGGAAAATGGCGGAATTGGTTATGAGATTTATATGACAGGACAGGATCTTGGGAAAGCACGGATAGGCGATGAAAAGAAGATCCATACCTTTCTCTATGTGCGGGAGGATATTCTACAGCTATATGGTTTTTTTTCGAAGGATGATCTTGGCATGTTCAAGCTTCTGATCGGTGTCAACGGAGTCGGACCTAAAGGCGCTCTGGGGATCCTTTCCGGGATCAGTGCAGACGAGCTTCGTTTTGCAGTGCTTTCCGATGATGTAAAAACAATCTCCAAGGCCCCTGGAATCGGGAAAAAGACAGCCCAGAAAATGATCCTGGAGCTGAAAGACAAGCTGAAGTTGGAAGATGCTTTTGAGATGAAACTGGCGCATCAGCAGGAAGAAGCAGCTGAGGGAGCATCTGATCTGAGGGATAGTCGTCAGGAAGCGGTGGAGGCGCTTGCCGCATTAGGATACAGTTCTGCAGATGCCCTTCGTGCAGTACGAAAGGTACCGGAAGATGTGCCGGCAGATGATGTAGAAGCAATTCTTCGGGCTGCACTGAAAAATTTTTAACAAATGTAGCAAGAATTCTCCCACCTCTTCAGGTGGTGAGATGAATTGCACATCTGAGCATATCTGCTTAAAAAAATCTCTATAGTATAAAAGAAACACTTGTTCTCCTTTCCCTGATGTAGTATACTGAAAAAGAACAATTAGTTCATAAATACATATCCGTCGATATAAGAAAAAGGATGATAAATATAATGGAGTTAGACCATGAAAGATGCATTCTGGAGTCAGATCTTCTGTCTGCTCAGTGCAGGCGGAGCAACGATTGAAACGATACGGCAGTATATAGAAAGCCAGGGTGAG
>NZ_QJHD01000031.1:0-60653 GCF_003184505.1 Blautia sp. BCRC 81119
ATTTCCTCAAAGATTGATTGTACCATTTGTTTTTCCTCCAAATAAGATATTCACTCCATACTCATGTCTGCTATCATTAACACAATTTACGTTTTCTCCTTATCTGGTTTCATACATAATTCAGACTTATAATAAAAGATACAAAAAAAGAGCGAAAACCATATAAAAATCCAACACTGGAGGGAACCTTATGAACGAAGAACTTTTTAATGAAGCATCAAAATCCAACATCCTGTCAAAACAGCTGGTCGATCAACTTCAGGAAAGCATGACCTACAGCAGCATCTCCTTCATCAATTGGACCATCGAAGTCCTCAAGCTCCTGAAAGCCCGCATCGAACGCGGCGACAAGATCAAAGATGAGACCACCGGCGTGATCTACGATTTCTACACCTTCCGCCAATTTGTAGAAACCAACTTCTCCACCTACATCACCGGCCAGGTCTTCAACACCTCCATCCGGTCCCAGAAAGTCTACTTCACCCTGGAAGCCTGCCCAGGCGGCTACAACCTCCTCATGGCAGACTCCGGCAACGAAAAAACCTACCGCTGGATCTCCAGCTTAAGCAAACGCTTCTCCCTGGTAGAAATGATCGCCACCGGAATCGTCTACGTCAAAGACAACCGTACCGACACCTACCAGCCATTTATCTCCGAAAACGGCAAATACTGCAAATACAACAAAGACCTGGGAAAACTCACAGAGCTCTGACCAAAACGGGGAATCCGCAACCGCAGATTCCCCGTTTTTCTCATCCATCCAGCGCAGCGCTAACGGCTCATCCAACTCCCGTCATACCACCCCACTAGCAACACTCCCCACGAGATTTAACACGTCTCACGGCCAACGCACAGCCAGTGAGGGGCTTCTTTCCAGGCTGACTCTGCAGGAGGGGAGCTGCTTCTTAGGTGGCGAAAATCTGCGTTGCTTCAAAAAATCTCGCTGTTTGAGCGGCTTCAGACGCGAGTTCGAGATTTTTTGAAGCGCTTTTAGCAGAATTCCGGCACCTTAGAAGCCAGCCCCCGACGAAGCCCCAGCCTGGAAAGAAGCCCCTCACTGGCGTCCCCTTCCACCATATAACTACCTCCGTTTAAATCTCCCCAAGAAATCCAAACACCTCCTCATCCTCAAGAAAATGCATCAGCATATAAGCACACATGATCGCAACCCTCTCCTCCTTCAGGATCCTCCTGACCTCATCCCGGTCCGCGATCACAACCTCGATCTCCTCACTATCCTCCTGAGCAGCCTTACTAACCTCACCACTGGCATACCCATAAACCGTAGCACAGGATTCATCCGTCATCCCAATCGTCGTAAAATAAGGCTTCTCAAAAGCCTCCGCAACCTTGATCGGCTCCAGCTTCAACCCGGTCTCCTCAAACATCTCCCGCACAGCACCCTCATGGAAATCCTCCCCAGGCTCCACAAGCCCCGCCGGAAACTCATAAATATACCCGCCGATCGTATACCGATACTGACGGATCAGCACAACCTTATCCCGCTTCTCTCCATAAACACTGTAAATGATCACCCCATCCGGATGATTCTCCCCTGTAGAAAGCTTCATATCCTCCACACACTTCGCCCTGGAGGCCACAAAATAAGAAACCGGCGTATCATGTACACTGGTCGCATCCACTCCATAAAGATTCACGAACTTATTATCTGTAAGTTTTTTCACACTATTGATCTTACCCATCTGAAAAACTCCTTCCCGAAAATTTTTTCTAAAAACATTTTATCCCATCCAAAACCAAAGGTCAATTTTTTATACTTACACTCCCTTCACAATAGTGCTATAATAAATATCCTGCTATAAAATTTAAATTTACTTATTACATTACCAAACAGCTACTGTAGACAAGAAAGAAGGAAAAAACATTGAAAAATCAGACCAATGCTGCCCAGGCCGAAAACCCTCTGGGAACCGCCCCTGTAGGCAGCCTGATCGCCAAATTCGCCATTCCCGCCATCATCAGCATGCTGGTCAGCGCTCTGTACAATATCGTTGACCAGATCTTTATCGGCCAGGGCGTAGGAATGCTTGGAAACGCCGCCACAAACATCGCATTTCCCGTAACCATTATCTCTACTGCTGCTGCATTGCTCCTGGGAATCGGCAGCGCCTCCAATTACAACCTGGAAATGGGCGCAGGAAACGAAAAAAAAGCCAGCTCCATTGCAGGAACCGGACTCTCCACGCTGATAATCTCCGGTACGATACTCTCTGTCATTGTCCTTCTGTTCCTGAAGCCACTTCTTCATTTTTTCGGCGGAACACCGGACGTCATGCCCTATGCCATTGATTACATAGGGATCACCGCCATTGGACTTCCCTTTTATGTTTTAAGCACAGGCGGCAACCACCTGATCCGAGCAGACAGGAGTCCTACCTATTCCATGACCTGCATCCTGGCCGGTGCCGCCATCAACACCATCCTGGACCCGCTTTTCATCTTTGGATTCGGCTGGGGCATCAAAGGTGCAGCCTGGGCAACCGTGATCGGCCAGATTGTATCCGGACTTCTGATCATCTTTTATTTTTCCAGACTCCGAAAAATGTACCTGGACCACTCCATGCTGATTCCTAAGGCACGCAATCTGTCTGCCATTTTTTCTCTGGGAATGGCATCCTGTATCAATCAGGTTGCCATTGCTGCAGTGCAGATCGTCATGAACAATACACTTCGCCATTACGGAGCACTCTCCGCTTACGGAAGTGATATTCCAATCGCCTGTGCAGGGATCATTTCCAAAGTCAATCAGGTATTTATGGCCATCTGCATCGGAATCTCCCAGGGCTCCCAGCCCATCTGGGGATTTAACTACGGCGCCGAAAAATACAGCCGCGTGCGCCAGACATACCGCTATTCCGTAACCTTATGTACTGTGATCGCAACCATATTTTTTATCTGCTTCCAGTTCTTCCCGCATCAGATCGTAGGCATCTTCGGAAACGGCAGCGACCTGTACTTTCATTTTGCAGAAAAATATCTCCGCATCTTCATGCTGATGACCTTTGCCAACGGGATCCAGCCTATGTCCGCCGGCTTTTTTACCTCCATTGGAAAAGCCCGGCTTGGTGTGATCATGTCCCTCACAAGGCAGGTGCTCTTCCTGCTGCCGCTGATCGTCATCTTCCCGGTCTTCTTCGGAATCGATGGCGTCATGTACGCAGGACCAATTGCAGATACCTCTGCATTTGTGCTGGCCGTTGTTTTTGCCAGACGTGAGCTTGGAGTCATGAAAGCTGCAGAACAAAACGCCTGACACAAGAAAGAATCCTGCTTGCAGGATTCTCCGCCTGCGACGGGTCGCTTCAGCGACATTATTCCTCTCCGTCGCAGTGCGATCCTGCCCGGAGGGCTTTTTTATGTTATGGGAACATTACGGAGTAATTTCCTATAACATAAAAAATGCCATGTAATTTACTGCCCATCGGCAATATATTACATGGCATTTCTCACATTCTCAGATATTTATCTGAAACCACCAATTTCTGATCTTTTCTTCATCCTCCGGCAGCTGCTTATGATCAGTCACCCTTCAGTACAACACGGATCTTCTTATAAATTACAAATACGATCAGAGATGTCAGTGCATATTTAAAGATATTAAACGGAGCAATGATCAGCAGTGCAAAGGTAAGCAGTCCGTTTACGGAGCTGTGTACTGCGCTTCCCATCTGGATAAAGGTCTCGATCGGCATTCCAAACGCCTTACCGTAAGCCGGAAGCAATACAAAGGCATTGACAAAGCATGCAAGGATCGCTGTCAGGACTGTTCCTGCTGCCATACCTGCAACTGCATGTACTCTGCTCTTTTTGTGACGGAAACGGTAGATCAGGCCGGCCGGTACCACATAGGCACATCCAAACAGGAAATTGGCAACATCACCAACACCGGCAGTCATGGTCCCCTTAGTCACAAGATGTACGAGAATCTTCACAAGTTCGATCAGGATACCTGCCACAGGTCCCATAGCGAAGGTTCCTACCATAACCGGTACCTCGGAAAAATCAAGCTGATAAAAAGATGGTGCAAGAAACGGGATCGGAAACTCAAGATTCATTAATACTCCTGCCACAGCACCAAGCATGGCTACCTGCGCGATGGTTCTTGTTCTGCTTCTTTCCACGGCATTTCCTCTCTGTAATATCTGTTCACTCATAACTCTCTCTCCTTCTTCAGAAATATTCAAAGAAAATTTCCACAAGAAATCTTTATGCGAAAAAAATTTCTATTTCTTCACATAAAAAGCCCCGGGAGCTTCTTCCCGGGGCACTGAGCACGTTCTTTAAATACTGCGCGTTCTTCTCTCATCCAGACTTTACTGTCGGTTCCGGAATTTCACCAGATCAGCCGCCAAAGCGGGTCGCGGACTATACCGCCGGTAGGGAATCACACCCTGCCCCGAAGAAATTTCCTTTTTTATGAGTTCATTATAACGCGCTCTTTTTATAATTACAAGGCTTAATTCTGTCCCGGAAGTATTGTTCTCCATTTATATGGGTCTGAGATCCGCTCATTTATGATCAAACCCGGATTTTCTTTACCGTACTCCAGCTACTGTAAAGAATCTTTTTTCCGACTCTTTTATATGACCGGATGCGGACATAATAGGTCTTTTTGTTTTTCAGTCCTGATATCTTATATCTGGTCGCAGACTGTTTTCCAACTGTGACCGTTTTTCTTTCTTTTGTAAATCTGCTGTCTGCTGCATACTGGATCTGATAGCCGGTTGCCTGTATATTTTTCTTCCAGCTTGCGATAAAGGATCTGTTTGCTTTTTTCAGTCCTGTCAGCAGAGTTTTTGGAGGCAGGATCTTAAAGGTAATCGTTTTGTTGATACGACTGTATTTTCCAGTCCCTCTGACCTGCACAGTTCCAATTCCGGAGTTTTTATTATTTTTGTAATACAGCTTATAAGCACTCGCACCGATCTTCTTTCCATTTACAGTTACGGTTACTGATGGCCGGATGGTTTTTCCCGTATAAGTGTAAGAGGTTCTGTTTAGCTTAACATTGCTGACAAACTTTTCTGTCTTTTTTATGATCTTGAAATGAATGGTTGCAGTACCTTTATAATAACCGGTACCATAAATGGTTACCGTTGCCACACCCGGATACTGATTATCCTCGTAATACATATAATAATCTTCGCCGGCTTTCAATCCGGGTATCACGATGTCCGGTGTGATCTCATTTCCTGTATATGTCTGATCAGCTATTGGATCCGCAGCCGGTAGTTTTCCGTAAATAGTAAAATATAATGTTTCCGATCCTTTATAATTGCCGATTCCCGTGAGCTCTGCACGAGCTTCACCAGGCTTTTCATTATTAACATAGGTTACCGTATAATCTTTCCCCCGTACCAGTCCGTCAATTACCACTTCCGGTTCCACTTTTTTTCCTTTAAAGGTGGTTTCCAGGTAGGTTTCATTATTTTCCGCAAAATAGCACACATGCATTCCATTTTCATCTGGCGTAATCTTGAAACTCCGCTCTACTGTACCGCAGAAAATATCTTTTCCCGTGATCTTTATAGTCGCAGTTCCTGCATTGATGTTATTTTCATAAGTTACTTCATAATCGGAGCCCTGCTCAAGTTCCGGTGCGGATTCACTGGATTCTATTTCGGGTTCATGGCTTTTTCCATTATATTCATAGTCTGAAGTGATCTGTTCAAACCATTCATTCTGAAGCGGTATCCGGTTGTCTGCTGACAGCTCCACAAACGTGCAGCCATGGTCCTCTGCGTATTTCTGAAGTGTGGAATCCTTTTTTCCCGCGATCAGTGCTGAATCCCTGAACGCATCATCCGCCCAAACAGTATCTGTGCTCAGTACTCTTATCCTGCACCCGGAAGACAGACGAAGTCCATTTTTCCCAACTGATTTTACAGATGCGGGAATTATAATATCACGGATCCCTGAACTGCTCTGGAATGCATATTCACCGATTTCTTCCAAACCTTCGTTCAGGACAGCTTTCGTAAGCGACGAGCAGTTTCCGAATGCACCTTCTCCAAGGCTTCTGACACTTCCCGGGACTGTTATGGAAGAAACATTTACACAGTAATAAAAAGCATAGTCTCCCACGCTTACAGTTCCATCCGGGATCTGGTAATCTCCGGAACGTCCGGACGGAAACACGATCAGTTTTGTGCCATCCTTGCTGAATACCACTCCGTCTTTTTCAGAAAAATACGGATTTTCCGGATCTACTTTAATTTCTGTCAGACTGGACTCAGACAAGCCCTCCACAAAAGCAGCCAGCCCTATAGATGACACATTTGGGGGAATCGTAACAGATTTCAATTTCTCACAGTTGTAAAAAGCATTCTTTTCGATGGTTGTAAGCGAATCCGGCAAAGTAACAGACTCTATATCAGAAGCCTGGGTGCAATACTGGAAGGTACTGTTTCCAAGAACCGTTACTTTTCTTCCGTCAATAGTATCCGGAACTACGATATTTGTATCTGTCCCTTCATACTGATACAGCCTGAGTGTTCCATCATTCAGGATCTCATAAGAATAGTCATAGTCCATTTTGGACAATTCATAATGTCTGGGGGCATTTCCCGTATATCCGCAGTCAACCAGATATCTTTCGCCGTCAATAATGACTACGGAATTCCTGTGACCGCTTCCTGCCCCCGGATCATTTGCCGCATACCTTGCATACACGGTCAGTCCCAGTTTTTCGCACATATAGTTCACTGCGCTGGTATTGGCCCAGCAGTCTCCGCCGCCATCCAGCATCAGGCCTGTATAACCGGAATGATACTGACTGTAATTAAAGTTGTTGGCAAGCCATCTGGCGATCGTCTCAACCTTTTTATAATCGGACATTTCCGCAGTAATATTTTCTTTGAGAAATGTATCCATTTTTTGTTCTGCGTAATACTCCGCATAATCTTTGAGTATGAATTTATAATAAACGGTACTGTTTCCATCCTGTACAGAGATCAGGGTCTCTCCAAACATGTATTCCCACTGGCTCTTTACGTCATTTCCGTTTTTGTCTACATAGGTTACATACTGCATTTTAGGAGTAACAAGACCGGTTTCGCTGACTTTCGCAGTATAACCGGAAACAACCGTATATACCGGATTTTTGCCGGATGTCTGGATCTGATAAGATGTCTGCATGGTATCCGGCATGGAGATCACACTGCTGTAGGTATCATTCATCGCATACAGATATATTTCTGTGCTCTCCACATCTGTTTCTTTTTCGGAAGTGCCTGCTGCCGGAATATCATCTGTGAATATATCTTCCTGCTGCTCCTTGTTTTCTCCGTCACCAAAAATTTCTTCCGGTGCCGCAGCCTCCTCTGTTCCTTCTGCTTTTCTGATGACCGCCGAAGGTTCTTCCAGAATTAATCCTTCATCAGAATCCTGTTGTATTTCCTCATTCTCTGAGCTTTCAGCTTCATCCGTTTCCGTTCCGATATCTGATCCCGGAAACTCTTCTTCTGTAATCTGATCTGTGCTCACGGTATTATCTTCTCCCGCGATCTGATCTGTGTTTACGGTATTTTCTGATTCCTCAAAATTCCCGTCATCTGTAAAAGTATCAATGGCGTCTGTTATATCCGTCTGTGCGTCTGTAAAATCTTCGGCCACCACCGGTCCACATGGAACAATAGACATACATAATGACAGACCAAATGCTATCAATTTTTTCGGAAATTTCATTTCGTACCTTTCCTTCCTTTTTATGTAAACCATTTATATGTAAGTTCTGTTTTTATTATAACGCGGCCCTGTCTTTTCGCAAGCTGCAATAATGTCCCTAACTCTGCAAAAAACCGCTGTGATCTTCATTTTAGATCACAGCGGTTTATGTTTTATTATCGGAACATCAGACTTTCCACAATTTCAGCATTACTGTTCTTTCCATATCCGCATTCAATCAACCAGTTTTCTGGCTGGATACTGCCAACACCACGTTCTACTGTGATGCTGCATGCTCATATGCATTCTGTATTCTTACAGAATATCGATATGTTCTCCTGCAAGTGCCTTGTTCATGCTTCGTACTGCGCAGAATTTACCGCACATGGAGCAGGTATCATCATGCTCCGGTTTGCGCTCGTTCCAGATACGTTTTGCTGTTTCCGGATCCATGGCGCATTCCCACTGTGCCTCCCAGTCAAGCTTTCTTCTGGCATCTGCCATCTTGTCATCGATCTCACGGGCACCGCGGACACCTTTGGCAATGTCTGCTGCATGAGCTGCGATCTTAGATGCCATGATTCCCTGTTTTACGTCCTCAAGATTCGGAAGTGCAAGGTGCTCTGCCGGTGTTACATAGCAGAGGAATGCTGCTCCGGACATAGCAGCTACTGCTCCGCCGATCGCGGATGTGATGTGGTCATATCCCGGTGCAACGTCAGTTACGATAGGTCCTAATACATAGAACGGTGCACCCTGGCAAATGGACTGCTGTACTTTCATATTTGCCTCAACCTGATCAAGCGGCACATGTCCCGGTCCCTCAACCATAACCTGAACGTCCTTTTCCCATGCACGTTTGGTCAGCTCGCCAAGACGTACAAGCTCCTCGATCTGGCATACGTCTGTTGCGTCAGCCAGACATCCAGGACGGCAGGCATCACCAAGAGAGATGGTCACATCATACTCGCGGCAGATATCCAGGATCTCGTCGTAGTATTCATAGAACGGATTCTCCTCACCGGTCATACACATCCATGCAAATACAAGAGATCCTCCTCTGGAAACGATATTCATTTTTCTCTTGTGATTACGGATCTGATCGATGGTCTTTCTTGTGATTCCACAGTGAAGAGTTACAAAGTCAACACCATCCTGTGCATGGAGTCTTACTACATCGATAAAATCTTTAGCTGTCAGCGTATCAAGATCTCTCTGATAGTGGATAACGGAATCATAAACCGGAACGGTTCCGATCATTGCCGGACACTCGGATGTCAGCTTGCGTCGGAACGGAATGGTATTTCCGTGGGAAGAAAGATCCATGATAGCATGGGCGCCCATGTTTACAGCTTCCATTACTTTCTGCATCTCTACATCGTAGTCCTTGCAGTCTCTGGATACACCAAGGTTTACATTGATCTTGGTGCGGAGCATGGAACCTACGCCCTCCGGATCGATACATTTGTGATTTTTATTTGCACAGATTGCCACCTTACCGGAGGCTACCAGCGGAAGCAGTTCCTCTGTTGTCATGCGTTCCTTCTTAGCTACGATCTCAAGCTCAGGTGTGATGATGCCTTTACGGGCTGCCTCCATCTGTGTACTGTAATTTCTCATGTAAAAAAAATCTCCTTCCATAAATTCTTTGTGTTTATACAACAAAAAACCGGCTGCTGCAACGCATACGCATCACGGCAACCGGCTCTTACTCTTACGTACTTAATGAAAATCTTCTGTACTTCTGATCTCTTCTGTACTCTCTGATCTTCTGTGTCTTTAAGAATCCTTCGTGCATATGTCCCTACGTTGGCATTATCCAAATCAGGTTATGGGTCAAGACATTTACAGTCTACTCTCAGCTCGCTTCAGCGGGCCCCCCTGTTTTCATATGTTGGGGACGTTTGTTCGTCCATGTGGTTATTATAGTATACCGGCTAAAATTTGTAAACCACAATTCTGCATTTTATGACTTTTTCTTTCGACATAATCTGCCATTTTATCTCTCAAACTCCCCCGGATCTTTCTTTACAGACATTCTTCCACAGCTTTTCTGTTCCCCGTCAGGAGGATATCCGCAATCCGCATTCACTGCTTATTGCTTTTCGCAATTACAGCAGTCGATTTCCCTGATCCGGTCAATCTCTGCAAGGTTTTCTGCACCTGCACGGCGGATCCCCGCAAAAATGGAACCCGCAATATTGTGCCATACACTGAAGATCGCGCCCGGAAGTGTTGCAAGCGGATTGGCTGCAAAATTAGCTGCTGCCAGTGAGACAGCAAGGCCACTGTTCTGCATGCCTACCTCTATAGCTATAGCAGTTGTTCTGGAATACTCCACATGGAAGATTTTTGCAGCCAGAAATCCCAGCATCATACCACAGAAATTGTGGATCGCCACTACTCCAAGCACCAGAACTCCACAGCTTACGATCTTCTCTGCATTTACAGCCACAATTCCTCCGATGATCATAACAATAGCTACAACCGACACCAGCGGCATAACATCGGATACCTTATCCACATGCTCTCCCGCAAGGCTCCGAAGAAAAACTCCCAGGAGAACCGGGATCAGAATTACCTTTACCACAGAGATCACCATGGCCCAGAAGGATACTTCCACCCAGGCTCCTGCCAAAACATATACAAGAAACGGTGTCATCAACGGTGCTGCCAGTGTGGAAACTATGGTCATTCCCACAGAAAGCGCCACATCACCTCCTGCGATATAGGTGATCACATTGCTGGCTGTTCCGCCCGGACAGCATCCCACCAGGATCACTCCCAGTGCCAGATCTGCCGGAAGGTTCATCACTTTACACAGAAGCCAGGCGATCACCGGCATAATGGTATACTGAGCCACTGCACCGATCACCACTTCTTTGGGTCTGGAAAAAATTGCCCGGAAGTCATCCAGCTTTATGGTCAGGCCCATACCAAACATGATCACTCCCAGAAATACAGACGTATAGTTCGTCATCCAGGAAAATCCGTCACGCCAGAAAAAAGCCAGGCAGGAAAAAGCGATGATAATGATCCCGATATATCTGGATGCTAGGCTGCTGATAATTCCGATTTTCTTTAAAACTTTTCCCATACATTATACCTCGTAGCTGAAGTTGTCGATCAGTCTTGTTTTTCCGATGTAAACAGCCATTGCTACAAGAACGCTGCGGTCAGCTTTTTCCACCGGCTGCATGGTAAATGCATCTACCATGGATACATAATCAATCTTTGCCAGAGGCTCTGCTTCGATCACTGCTCGCATTTTTCCGAGAAGCTCTTCTGCCGGGATTCCTGCGTGAATGGCTTCCTGTCCGGCTTTTACTGCCTTTGACAGGCAAAGAGCTGCTTTTCTCTCTTCAGGGCTTAAGTATGTATTTCTGGAGGATTTTGCAAGTCCGTCCTCCTCACGGATGATCGGACAGCCTACGATCTCAATATCGAAGTTCAGATCACGCACCATCTTGCGGATGATGGCCAGCTGCTGTGCGTCTTTCTGTCCGAAATATGCTCTGTCCGGTGCCACAATGTGGAACAGCTTGGTCACAACGGTACACACACCCTTGAAATGGATCGGACGTGTTTTTCCGCAAAGTGTCTCTGACAGAGTATCTATACTTACAAATGCGTGGGGATCATGATACATCTCGGAAGGCTCCGGGCAGAAGATCAGGTCTGCTCCCAGGCTTTCGCAGAGTTTGCTGTCACGCTCAAAGTCTCTCGGGTAGGCTTCCAGGTCCTCGGTAGGACCGAACTGTGTAGGATTGACGAAATCGGATACCACTACGATATCATTCTGCTCTCTGCATTTTTTGATCAGGCTTGCGTGTCCCTCATGGAGAAATCCCATGGTTGGCACAAGGCCTACTGTTCTTCCTTCTTTTTTCCACGCTTTGATCTGTTTTCTTGTTTCTTCTACTGTTTTTGTTACCTGCATTGTGCTCTCCTCTTTTCCGGTTCTGGAACCGGTTTTCTGAATAGATTCGAGATAGCCTCTTTTCTGAATTCACCTTCGTCTTATTGTATTTCTAATCTGCGTCAGGCCATATCCTTCAGCAGTCCGTGTTTCTCATAATTGGTCACTCTGCTGATCCTGTTCTCTTCATCTACAAATACAACTGCAGGCTTGTGAGTACGGGCTTCTTCCTGCTCGTACTGTGCGTAAGCCATGATGATGATCTTGTCACCGGTGCTTACACATCTTGCTGCTGCTCCGTTCAGGCAGATCATACCGCTTCCGCGTTCTCCGCAAATGGTGTATGTCTCGAAACGGCTGCCGTTGTTCACATCTACGATCTGGACCTTCTCATATTCCAGTATCCCGGCAGCTTCCAGCAGTTCCTCATCCACAGTGATACTTCCTACATAATCCAGTTCCGCCTGGACAACGGTTGCTCTGTGGATCTTTCCTTTTAACATCTCTATTGTCATCTTATATAAGTCCTTTCCTGCAGGGAATAACTTTCAAGTGGATAAAAGCATCCGCTTCTGTATTTAATAAAAAAACGTCTCGGGGTACACTTCGACCCTGAAACGCTTCTGATTGATTCCCTGTATATTGAGTCCTGTTTTTTATACACGAAAAGCATACTCTTCAACAGTTGCTCAAAATTCCCATAACTGTTGTAACGCCTTCGTTATCATCGATACAGGCTCGTATCTTTTATAATTTTCATATATCCGTCCGTTCCCGATCCCGGGTTCCGGCTGGCTATTTTTATATAAGATTCCAGTGATTTCAGCCAGAGTATAGTTTTGAGTCCAAATACTATCTCTGTGGGGTATTATTGCACCCCGACACTGGTTTGTCAATAATTTTCATATTCTCTATTATCGTGAATGGCAGTAATAATCTCAAAACCAGTTACTTTCATCAAAAAACCCTCCCACACAGCAATTTCTCTGCCATGTGAAAGGGCTTTAGCTTTCTTCCTTTATGCACATTATTTATGGATATGCACATCCAGCTGATTATAAGGAATCTCAATTCCATAATAATCAAAATCTTCCTTGATCCTCTGGTTCAATCTCCATCTGGCTGCCCAGTAGCGGTCGGTATCTACCCAGACACGAAAGCCCATGATCACAGAGCTTTCTGCCAGCTCATCTACGAATACCACCATCTCTTCGTCTTCTCTTGTATCCGGATCTTCGGTGAGGATATCTTCCAGGATATCCTTGGCCTTCTGGATATCTGCATTGTAAGAGATCCCCACTTTGATCTCCAGCCTTCGCTGATCCCTTGCTGTTACGTTGGTGATGGTCGCATTGGAAAGAGTACCGTTGGGGATCACGATGTGCTTGTTATCAATGGATAACAGCGTTGTATAACAAATCTCGACCTTGGCTACCGTTCCCTCGCTTCCGTCCTGTCCGTTAACGATGATGTAATCCCCTACCTGGAACGGCTTGAACAGAAGAAGCATCATACCTCCTGCCAAGTTGGCAAGTCCACCCTGGAGGGCAAGACCCATAGTAACACCTGCAGTTCCAAGAAGTGCTGCCAGAGATGATTCCTTTACTCCAAAGCTTGTGGATATATTAAAGATCAGGAGTATGTAAAGTATGATCTTGACCAGAGAGGACATAAACTGTGCCACTCCTGTATCCAGCCTGGATTTTGTCAGTGATTTCCTCACAAACTTTACGATCCATTTAATTACCGTGCTTCCTACCCAGAAAGCAACGATAGCCAGAACAACCTTGATTCCGAATTTTGTGATGTCCGGCAGGTAATTTTCAAACATCTGCCTGTACTGGCTTACCTGATTTCCGACCTCCTGCACGGTCTGTACAGTACTATCCAAATATAATCCCTGCTACTAAAAACATATACATATGTGTATATGCTAGATGATTTACTACAATCTCACGATTTGTAGTTACTGCTTCAACGTATATGCTTTTGATGATATAAATATCAATCTACTCACAAGTTCTTGTACACTCCACAGTCGTAAATTCCCGACTAAGCCATCGGTACATATCTGTATAGTCTTGTATATGACATTATACAGACTTCATCTAAATAGCTTTTCCTTTCTTAATATTTGTTTTTCTTTGCTACTTGGTTTTCGTAGACTTATACCATTACTCAATTACAACCATCAAGGTTCTACCCTATAGTTAGCAAGGCTGTTTCAACTTGCACTGGTTCATTTCCTGTAATTCCAGTAGTTTTAAGTTACCAACTAGTGTTTTGGATTTTAAACACCTTTGAGTGTATTTACTCACATTTGTTGACATTTCTGATTACATATGTATCCCTCTTGTCTGATCGATCATTCGATATACATATGCGGATCGATCTATGTATTCCTGATGTAAACATTCCCTATAATCCGCATCTGGTAATATAATAATACAGCAGTGGTTTTTCCCTGTAAACCTGATTTCTCCGGTTCTATAAAGTATAGGGTATAAACCACTGCTGTATTTCTGTTATAGCTTTATTGTATATCTGTCCGGTAATCCGCCGCAGAATGCTGCTGAATATACATTACTGTTCACTCTGTTCTCAGTAACACGCCTGGCGATGCACAGAATTTATGCTGATCGCATAAATTCGCGCGGTATGTCTCGGATTTTCTCTTTATTTACTGATTCCCTTCATGGAAAGGCTGATACGTTTTTTCTTCATATCAACACCAAGAACACGGACATCCACGATATCTCCCACACTGACTGCTTCCAGCGGATGTTTGATGAATTTCTCGCTCATCTCGGAAATATGGACCAGGCCATCCTGATGCACACCGATATCCACAAAAGCACCGAAGTCAATAACATTGCGGACAGTTCCCTTGAGGACCATGCCTTCTTTCAGGTCTTTCATATCCAGGACATCGGTACGGAGGATCGGTTTCGGCATCTCGTCACGTGGATCTCTGGCAGGTTTTTCCAGTTCCTTTACGATATCACGTAAGGTTGGCTCTCCAATCTCCAGCTCCTTTGCCAGTTTTCCGTAATCGCGGATCTGCCCGGAAATACCGGTAAGCTTACGCTCTGCCACATCTTCCGGTGTGTAGCCCAGCTTTTCCAGGAGTTTTTTTGCTGCGTCATAGCTTTCCGGATGGACACTGGTTGCGTCCAGAGGATTTTTGCCTCCTGTGATCCGTGTGAAACCTGCACACTGCTCAAAAGCTTTCGGACCAAGCTTGGCAACCTTAAGAAGCTCTCTTCTTGTCTGGAAACGGCCGTTTTCCTCACGGTAGGCTACAATATTCTTTGCGATGGCCTTGCTGATTCCGGAAATATACTCCAGAAGGGATGCAGATGCAGTATTCAGATCCACTCCGACCTTGTTTACACAATCTTCCACAACGCCGTTAAGGGCTTCTCCCAGCTTTTTCTGGTTCATATCATGCTGATACTGACCGACACCGATGGATTTCGGATCGATCTTTACAAGCTCTGCAAGCGGATCCTGTACACGTCTTGCGATGGATGCGGCGCTTCTCTGTCCAACATCGAAATTCGGGAATTCTTCCGTGGCAAGCTTGCTTGCGGAATATACAGAAGCACCTGCCTCGTTGGTGATAACATACTGGACCTTTTCAGGGATTTCCTTAAGAAGCTCCACGATGATCTGCTCGGATTCTCTGGATGCCGTTCCGTTTCCTACAGAGATCAGTGTCACATGATATTTGCTGATAAGCTTTTTCAGGGTTTCCTTTGCGGCACGGATCTTGGTCTCATTGGTTGGTGCTGTGGGATAAATAACTGTGGTATCCAGAACCTTTCCGGTAGGATCTACCACTGCCAGCTTGCATCCGGTACGGAAGGCAGGGTCCCAGCCAAGAACTACCTGTCCTGCAATTGGAGGCTGCATGAGAAGCTGCTCCAGATTTTTGCCAAAGACATGGATGGCACCGTCCTCTGCTGCCTCTGTAAGGGCGCTTCGGATCTCACGCTCAATAGCCGGTCCGATGAGACGTTTATAGCTGTCCTCAATGGCTTCTTTCAGAACAGGTATAGTGTATGGATTATCGCGGACGATCACCTGTTTTTCAAGATAACGGATGATCTCTTCCTCAGGTGCAAGGATCTTCACAGTAAGGAATTTCTCTTTCTCACCACGGTTCAGAGCAAGGACACGATGACCTGCAAGCTTTTTCACCGGCTCCTCAAAGTCATAATACATCTCGTATACAGACTGCTCCTTCTCATCTCTTGCGGTAGAACATATAGTTCCCTTATCCATTGTTCTCTTACGGATACTGATACGATAATCTGCTTCATCAGAAATGTGTTCTGCAATGATATCTCTGGCACCGCTGATGGCCTCTTCCACAGTTTTGACTTCTTTTTCCTCAGAAAGAAATGCTTTTGCCTCTTCTTCAAGAGGTTTCTTCGTCATCTGGAGAAGGATGATGTCGGCCAGCGGTCCCAGACCTTTTTCCCTGGCGATGATGGCACGTGTACGGCGCTTCGGGCGGTACGGACGGTAAAGATCCTCTACCACAACGAGTGTCTGCGCTGCCTCGATCTGTTTCTTCAGCTCCGGAGTCAGCTTGCCCTGCTCCTCGATGCTGCCCAGAACCTGAGCCTTTTTATCCTCAAGATTTCTTAAATAAGTAAGTCTCTCATTAAGATTACGAAGCTGTTCATCGTTCAGTGTACCGGTTGCTTCCTTACGGTATCTGGAAATAAAAGGAATGGTGCAGCCTTCATCGATCAGCTTAACCGCTGCCTCGACCTGCCATTTCTCAACGTTCAATTCTCTGGTAATTACCTGAATAATATCCATTTTTATCTTTCTCCCGTTGTTTCAAATTTGCCTGAGGCTGCTTTTTCCTCTTTACACAGCTTCTGACATTTATCAAAGATCAATCTGTGCGATCACGTCCTTCAGAGCATTGGCGCTTGCATGAAGCTTCTCTGTCTCCTCCTCGGTCAGCGGAACACGAACGATACGTTTTACACCTTCCGGTCCGATAGAAGCCATGGTACTAAGACATACGTCTTCAACACCGTACTCTCCGTGAAGCATGGTTGATACACTGACTATTGTATCAGATGCTGCAAGAAGAAGCGAGCAAAGTCTGCAAACAGATACGGCTACCGCATAAAATGTAGCACCCTTCTTGGCGATCACAGTTGATCCTGAAGTATGAACATACTCCAGAACCTCTTCTCTGTCAAGTGGCTGCAGATCTTTCTGATCCTCATGAACGATCTTGTCAAACTCATCAAGGGTCGCACCTGCAACAAAGGCTCTGGACCACGGTACAAAGGAAGTATCTCCATGCTCTCCGAATACATAGGCGTGGATGTTTTTCTCAGATACACCGTAGTGCTGAGAAAGTCTGCAGCGGAGACGGGCCGTATCCAGGGCGGTTCCGGAACCAAGGATCTGATTTTCCGGCAGTCCGGAAAGCTTTGCAAATGCATAAGTCATAATATCACATGGATTACTTACGATAATATAAAGCGCTTTGGGAGCCACCTTTACGATCTCCGGAGTAATACTCTTCATAATGTTGACGTTGGTCTGTGTCAGCTCGATGCGAGTCTGTCCCGGTTTTCTGGCAATACCGGAAGTGATGATCACAATGTCAGAATCTACAGCATCCGGGTAATCTCCTGCCACGATGGAGATCGGCTCACGGAAACTGGTTCCCTGCTCAATATCCATAACCTCACCTTCAGCCTTATCTTTGTTAATATCGATCAGAACAATCTCTGATGCAATACTCCTCTGTGATAAGGTATAAGCGATAGTTGCTCCTACACTTCCTGCTCCGATGATCGTAATTTTACTGCTCATATTTGTTCTCCTTTCAGCGTTGTTTGTCATTTTAATAACAACTTTAATTACACACATTCAAACATAACATAAAACATTGCCCTGTGCAATAAAAATTTTATTGTATTTCTCAGGTTAATTCCCGCTAATTTGCATTTCAAATTATTTAAACCGATTGTATTTTCTGATATTTTCCCTATTATTCTGTATACATTCCTGTTATTTTTTTATCGATTTATAGAAGCAATTTCAGAAACCTAGCAAAAAACCTCTGAACTTCAAAAAAATCAAGAAGTCCAGAGGTTTCTTTCACCTCTTATTATTGGCTTAGATTCAGATGTTTATAGCTGCTCCAACGTTCACCCGGTTAATTCTTTGCCTGGGCAAGGGCCTTTTGTGCAGCGTCCAGGATCCCTTCGGAGGAATATGTGGCTCCGCTGACAGTATCGATTCCATCCGCCGACTGGTTTGCCATGATCTGAGAATAGATCGTGCTCCATGCAGGATCAAAAAATTCCGGTGTATCCTGATTTGTCTGCTCAATGGATACGATCTGGCCTCCTGAGATCGTAATTGTCAGATATGTTTTTCCTCCATATCCAAAAGCCGAGCCTGTATACGTTCCATCTCTGTACATTCCCACCGGTTCCGGTGCTTCCGTTGGCTCCGGTGTTGCATCCGGCTCATCTGTCCCTGGTGTTGGAGTTACATTGGGTTTTTCAGGAACCGGCGTCACATCCGGGTCGTCCGGCTCCGGCGTCGGGGTTGCTGCCGGCGTCTCTGTTGGCTTCGGTGTGGCCGTTGGTTTCGGCGTTGCCGTAGGTTTCGGTGTGGCTGTTGGCTTTGGTGTCGGTTTCTTTGTCGGAGTTGGTGTCGGTTTCTTTCCATACTCCGGATTGATCGCTTCTTTAAGAGCTTTTTTTACAGCGTTGAGAATTCCGTTGGAGGAATAGGTTGCTCCGCTGACTGCATCAATATCATCTACAGAATCCGTACCAATGATCTGTTCCTCCAGCACGCTCCATGCTTTTTCAAAAAACTGCTCCGTGTCCGTATTTTCCTGTTTCAGGGCTTCGATCACTCCATCCTTGATGGTCACAATTACTTTCACGTCTCCATTGAAGCCCTTTGCCGAAGCTGTATATTTACCGTCCAGATATTTTTGGGGACTGTCCGGATCTTCCGGTTTCTTTGTAGGAGATGGTTTTTTTGTAGGTGACGGAGCTGATGTCGGAGTTGGTAAAGCAGTTGCTGCAGGTGTAGGGGTGACCTGCTGGCTGTTTCCATCTGCCGCTGCCTGGGAGAGGGCATTCTGAACTGCCTGGATGATTCCGTTGGAGGAATAGGTTGCTCCACTGACTGCATCTACATTCGGTGTATTTCCGGCGATCATCCTGCTGATCACACCCTGAGCTGACGCAAAATACGACGCGGTTTCTCCAGATGCCTCCAGAATATCTATGGCTGCAATCTTTCCGCCGCTGATTGTTACTCTCACGCGAATCGTCCCGCCAAATCCGGTTCCGCTTCCTTCATACGTACCGTCCTTATATCCATCTGCCGGAACGCTTGCTACCGGTGTCTGCGTGGTTCCCTGTCCTGCGGCGCTGGCATTGCTTTTTGCAGATTCGGAAACCGTTCTTGTACCTGAGCTTTTTTTCGCTGCTGTTTTTTTTGCACTTTTTTTCGATGAGCTTTTCTTTTTTGTTGTACTGTTTTTCTCAGCTGTGGCAGTTGTGCTGTCAGAAACAGTATTTTCTTTTTCATACCCGAGATATTTTTCCAGCTCTGAAGCAGACATTACGGTCGTCTCTGCTTGCCCGACTGCTTCTGTCTCTCCATCAGAGCCCTTCGCCTTTATGCCTGAAAACACAAGCGCCGCAATCACAGCAGCTGCAGGAACCAGCTTGGTCCAGGGTATCTTCGGAGTATTTTTTTCCTCCTGCTTTTTATCTTTCAGATCTTTTTCCATGCTTCCTTACTCTCTCCTCTTTTCTTGCGGCCTCTGTCAGACATTGCTCTTCAGAAATCAGCAGACCTCTGCCGCAGACATTGCTCTATGTCTGCGGCAGAGGCTTCTGGATATCTGTGATCACATTCGGTTCAACAGTGAAATTATTTAACTGTTACCACAAATTTCTTTGTAATTCCGTTGCATTTCACTGTGATCGTTGCTTTACCTTTTTTGATTCCCTTTACAACACCCTTGCTGTTTACAGCTGCAACTTTTTTATTGCTGCTTGTATATGTAACCTTGCCTGCAGGTGCTGCTTTGGATCTGATGGTTGTTGTTTTACCTTTTTTGATCGTTGCAGAAGATTTTACAAGACTGAATGCAGGATTCTTGACAACTACTTTGCAGGTTGTCTTCAGGGCTCCTGCCTTTGCTGTAATCGTAACGGTTCCTGCTTTGATTCCTTTTACAACACCTGTTTTACTGTTTACGGTTGCAACCTTTGTGTTGCTGCTTGTGTATTTTACAGTTGCAGATGGTGTTGCAGTTGCTTTTACAGTTGCTGTTTTTCCTTTGTAGATCGTTACGGAAGCCTTTGCGAATTTAATTGTAGAAGCTTTTACTGTTACCTTGCAGGTTGCTGTGGCATTTCCGACCTTTGCTGTGATAACTGCTGTTCCGGCTTTTACGCCTTTAACGACACCCTTGCTGCTTACCGTTGCAACCTTTGTGTTGCCGGACTTAAATGTTACTGCTGCATCGCTGTCATTTGTTGTTGCCTTAAGAGTCGTTGTTTTTCCTGTATATACAGCTGCTGCTGTCTTATCAAGTGTAACTGTTACCTTCTGAAGCTCTTTCTCTGCTCCCTGAAGATGTTCAAGTGCTTCATTTACCTCAGCCTGACTTGCATCTGTTTTTGCAAGAATGTCTTCTGCTTCCTGAAGCTCACCGGCAAAGGACTTCCAGGTTGCAATTGTGTAATCTGCCTCTGCCAGAGCCTTTGCAGCTTCCACTTCTGTTTTAAGACTTGTAAAATCAGTTGGCTCCATTGTAGGATTTACGATATTCTCTGCAGTTGCCTGGAAGCTGTAGGTATAGTCATTATATCCGAGAGCATACACTGTCAGTTTCCAGTATCCTGTTCCGTCTGTTCCTCCCGGAAGCTTGCAGCGTGCAGATTTTGTAAGTCCAAGCTGGATTCCCATTGCTTTATGCATCCAGTTATCTGCGGCAAACTTGGTTCCATAAGAAGCGAGGCATTTTGTATATGTGGAATCATCTCCATAATAATCCCAGCGTACAGCCTGCATATTTGCACCAAGATCGCCATAATTTCCATTGAGATCCACACGGAGGAATTCGCCGTAGCTTCCGCTTGCTGCTTTTACACTCGGCTTGATCTCTGTTGCTGTTTTTAACGCCTGATCCTTGATACCGGAAGCTGTTCCGTCTGATTTTCTTGCTGTAAATGTAAAGCCGTCACCATTTTTCTCCACATATTTCAGACCATTTGTCTGTGCATTTACGTCTGCCACAAGGCCTTTATAATACTGGAGATTGTTTTCACTGTATCCTCCGGAGAGCACAGCTCCATCCTGTACAACATTATACTTTTTGCAGAAATCTGCAAAATCTGCGGTCTTAACTGCTACCGGGACATATTTCAAACCATATATCTCATAATGATCCATCGTATAGGTTTTTCCATCTTCTGTTGTTATACTGCCTCTGTTCCATTTTACCTTGGAACCATCTGTAAGATAAAGTGTGCTTCCTTTATCCTCCCAGTAGGATACGTCGAATCTGGTTCCGTCTTCAGCAATGATCGTAGCTTCTGTCTGATAGCTTCCTCTGTGGAGTCCATGATTTGCAGTCGCTCTTGTTACTGTATCAAAAGCTCCTGTATCAAACTCACTATGTGAATCCTTCTCTTCTGAAGAGCTTGTATCTCCAGCTGCATATACGCCTTCTGCTGCCCAGTACTCACCCCAGGTAAGTCCTGCATATACGTACTGATACTCGCCTGTCAGCTGGTCAGAATCGGAAAATGCTTCCGCCACTTCATCGCCTTCTGTGAAATCCTCTTCCCCTGTAGAGAACGGGTCTGCTTCCTCTGCTGTCTCATCCAGAGTCTCGACAGCTTCTGTATCTTCCTGCTGGATATCCTCTGTCTCGTCTGCAGCAGCTTCTGGCACTGCTGCATCCTCTGCTGCTTCTTCTGTTATGTCTGCAGCATCCTCTATAGCTTCTTCTGCTACAGCTTCAGTATCCTCTGCCGTTTCCTCTGTGCTAAAATCCTCCGTATCTCCTGCCTCTGCCTCGGAAACCACGGCTGCATCAAGATCAGATGCCATTACAGCGGTCGGAAAGGTTGTTGCTGCCACTGCAAGACTTAAAATGCATGGAGCTGTTTTTTTCAATAGATTCCACTTCTGCATTGCTTATTCCTCCTAAAAATATGATATATTTATAGAACCCTTTCCAGGTTTACTATCGCAAGTACTGCGGATATGAGCATTCCCCTCTGCCAAACAGTCATAAACCGGATCGCCGGGAGATCAGCTTCACTCTGCAATATCCTCCACACTATAGGAATCCGCAAGCAGGCTGAACCGCTCTTTCATCCCCTCAGTGAGATATACATGATGGTCTTCATCCACAAAAAGTCCGTCTGCACCGTAAGCTTTCAACAGCTGTGTCCCTTTTTCCACCCCCAGCACAAAACATGCTGTGGAAAGCGCATCTGCCTCCAGACCTGAGTCACAGACTACCGTTACCCCGGTCACTCCGCTTTCTGCCGGATAGCCGGTAGACGGGTCCATAATGTGGTGATACCTTACACCATTTTCGATAAAATATTTCTCATAATCTCCGGATGTGGAAAGAAATTCTGTACCATTTAAGGCAACCACACCAAGATAGTCATCCTCATTTTCAGCTCTGGGATCTGTCACCGCCACATTCCAGGAAGAACCATCCGGCTTGCTTCCGTAGGTCATGACACTGCTTCCTCCCAGATTCATAAGTGCTGCTGTTACATCCTTCTTTGTTTCCAGTTCTTTAAGGATCAGGTCACAGCCAATACCCTTTCCCGCTGCTCCAAGATCCAGAGAACAGCCCTCCTCCATATGGACCGTATTTCCGTCAAGAAAAATCTTCTGATATCCGGAATCCTTCAGAACATTCTTAATTTCTGCTTCTTCCGGAATTTTCTGGTTTTCCCCTCCAATATCCCACAGGCGGATCAGCTTCCCAATGGTTGGGTCAAAGGCTCCGTCAGAATCCTCTGCGATCTTCAGAAGACGTTTCAGGTATCCGGAAAGCTCGTCGGAAATCTCCGTATCTTTTCCGCTGTCTGCATTCACCTTATAGATCTGGGACTTCTCATTGGTCCAGGAAAGAAGGTTCGTCTCCACATCTGTCAGCACAGCTGTCAGCTTACTGTTTATATCGTCACCTGTGGTATAGAGTGTTTCTGATACCACAGTATCCATTGCAAAATCTGTATCGGTATATGTCTGTACATCCTTTTCCGAAGCAGCCATGCACAGCACAGGAAACAACACCGCAATCCCTGTAAATGTAACTGCTGCCAGAAAAGTTTTCTTTTTCAGAGCCTGATATCTCATAGATCATTTTTCCTCAATTGTTCCAATGTGAATATTTTTTCTCGGGCATGCTGCGGCACATGCGTGGCAGCAAAGACATTCGCCGGATCTGCCTGTGTCGCCGTCGATATCCAGATGCGCCGGACATCTTTTTTTACAGAGACCACATTTCGGCGGACATTTCTCACGGTTTCTCCGAAACAGTGCACCCGGAAGGATTGGCATTAATGCAAAAACCGCTCCCATGGGACAGAGAAACTGGCAGAAAAACCTTTCCTGTGTACACATTCCCACAATGATCAGCACCAGGAGCATAATTCCCACCAGATATTTGCTGTTCGGGAGCCGTCCTGCCGTGAGCATGGAAAAAACATCCCACGGGCTGGTTCCCGTAAGCTTTCCGTATACACCTGTAAGGCAGGAAAGCAGGAGCAGTGCCAGTACGATATATTTGACTTTCTGAAGCCCGTGAACCATTTTTTCGGAAAGAGCCGGTTTCTTTTTTTTGTGAAAGCATTTCATCCGGATCCAGGAAAAGCCTTCATATACGGCATCTCCGAAAGATCCGAATGCACACGCATATCCGCAGAAATGTCTTCCGAAAAAGCAGGTAAAGATCAGAAGCACTGCCGTTACAGTCAGAAAGGAATTCCACTCCACCGGCTGACCGGCCGCAATGGCAAGAAAGATCGATTTGATACCTGCAAAGGCTGTAGAAAACAGAGACGGGGCGGCAATAAAAAATGCCAGCTGTATTCCCGCACGCATCAGCCTTACCTCCCGCTGTCTTTTTTTCATGAGTTTTCCGCCTTTCCAAGTGCCGCATCCACTGCGTTCAGGATTCCTGTGGAGCTGAACGTTGCTCCGGATACGGTATCCACATCTGTACTCTGAGCACTCAGGATGGAATCGATCACACTCTCTGCCTGTGAAAGATATGCACTGTCCTCACCTGGGGCGCTGACTACGTTGATGGATGTGATCTCATCACCGGTAAGTGTCACCTCCACCTGAATGGTCCCGCCGTATCCCTCGGCTTCTCCTGTGTAGGTTCCATCTTTATATACATTATCGGAATCTGCGGTTGCTGTGTCCTCTGCGTCTGCATCGGATACATTGCCGTCTGAAGTGTCTGTTGTTTTGTCATCGCCTGCTGTATCTGCATCACTGCTGCCTGATCCTACAGATGCTGCCTGATTCTGCATACGATTTACATAACTCGTCTCCAGCGCACTGAGAAGTTCATTCTGCTGCTCCTGAAGTGTATCTACCTTATCTGTCAGAGCCGCGATCTCTTTTTCATTTGCCTGGGCTTTCATACTGCTGTTATAAAAAAGTATAGCCAGGATCACCAGCAGTAAGGAGATCACTCTCATATAAAAATTCTGATTTTTCATCTCTTTTCTCCCTTGTATTTTTAACAATTCTGTAAATTGCTGCATCAGGCTCAGCTGTACGAACATATATTGCTGCGTCAGATGCTCTCGATCTATTCCTTCAATCTGCGTATAACTGTCTTTTGGATAAATTATATAGTTTTTATCCATATACATAAATTAGTTTCGATTAATCTTTTTTGTAAAATTAGATGATGCTAACTTACAGCTAGGTATTATATCACCTGTTTTTTTTCTTGTCTACACTTTTGTTAGTAGTTTATAACTTTTTCCAATATGAATTTTTTCGCCACTCCTCCCTTTCCGTTGGGAACAGCTGTATGAATTATGGTTAGATATCATTAACTTATGTTTGCCTTTTAATTTCGATTATGATATGATTTTTTCTGAATCTGTAACAGAAATGGAGATTTGTTTTGAAGAAAAAAGAATTGATTTTTATTGCCGGGATCCTGATTCTGGCGGGGGTTCTCTGGCTTGGTTTTCAGATTGCAGGGAAACGTTCCCATAATACGATCCGTATTACCGTTGACGGAAAAGAATTCGGAACCTATTCGCTTTCCCAGGACCAGATCATCCACATCGGAGACACCAATGTCTGCGAGATCAAAGATGGAAAAGTTACAATGATCGAAGCAACCTGCCCGGATCATTACTGTATGAAACAGAAGGCTGTGGACGAGCACGGCGGTTCCATCATCTGCCTTCCTAATAAGGTTGTGATAGAAGGGGAAAATACTGCAGAGGATTCGGAGAGTTCGCCTAAAATTGATGCGGTGACATAAAATTTCCGGAGAATATGCGCAATGCGTGTTCTCCGTAGATTTTTCTCTGACAGATGATATTCTGTCTGTGCTATTCCTGCAACGATATTCCTGTAACAAATGAAAGGATTT
Source organism: Blautia sp. BCRC 81119 (assembly GCF_003184505.1). Taxonomy (NCBI): domain Bacteria; kingdom Bacillati; phylum Bacillota; class Clostridia; order Lachnospirales; family Lachnospiraceae; genus Blautia; species Blautia sp. BCRC 81119. Next base: position 25,293 of record NZ_QJHD01000031.1, read on the forward strand.
ATTTATGAAACGAAAAACAGCTTATCTCGGATTATTTGCCGCAGTAGCGATCATTTTTGGATATGTGGAGTCTCTGGTCCCTGTATTTACAGGGATTCCGGGTATCAAGCTCGGGCTTGCAAACCTGGCGGTGCTTTTTATACTGGACCGATATTCCTTTAAAGAAGCGGCTCTCGTGTCCGTTGTCAGGATCCTGGTGATCGGATTTATGTTTGGAAATCTGTTCAGTATTTTGTATAGTCTGGCTGGCGCTGCGCTTAGCCTGACTGTGATGGAGCTTTTGAAAAAACATTCCGGCTTCAGTCTGATCGGTATCAGTGTGGCCGGTGGTGTCACACATAATATCGGGCAGCTGATCGTTGCCATGATCGTGGTGAGCAATACGAGTTTGATGGTTTATGCACCGGCACTGCTGGTAGCAGGTGTCCTGGCGGGGATTCTCATAGGTGGGTTGACAAAGGAGGTTGTGGGACGACTTCCTTTGAATCTATAATTATGTGGTTTGCTTTTTGGATTATGGTTTTCACTTTTTGAAGTGAGGGGAAATTGTGTGGTTTGATTTTTTAGATTATAGTTTTCACTTTTTGAAGTGAGATAAATTGGGTAGTTTGATTTTTTGGGATTGTAGTTTTCACTTTTTGAAGTGAGAGGAAATTGGATGGTTTGATTTTTTTGGATTATAGTTTTCACTTTTTGAAGTGAGATAAATTGGATAGTTTGATTTTTTGGGATTGTAGTTTTCACCTTTTGAAGTGAGAGGAAATTGGATGGTTTGATTTTTTTGGATTATAGTTTTCACTTTTTGAAAGTGAGAGGAAATTGGATGGTTTGATTTTTTTGGATTATAGTTTTCACTTTTTGAAAGTGGGTAATTTGCGAGAAGGGGAAGCACTCATAGTTGCGAAGGCCGTCTCCCCTTCTCGCGCTCTTCCCCTCCTGGCCACGCCACTGTGATGCGTTGTGGAATGTGTAAGTGTATCGGCTCAGTCCTGTATTCTGCTGTATCGGCAGTGACAGACTGAGCCGATTATTGATTCGGCCATGTATTCTGCTGCACTGGCAGTAGCAGGCTGAGCCGATTATTGCTTCGGCACTGTTTATTGCTTCGGCGCTGATTATTACTTCTACACTATTTGTTGCTTCTGGCTGAATGGGAAAGTGGACTGCGTAGCGGGCTTGTTCTCTGGATTGTGGTGTATCGCTGTTATTCAGGAACAGGCTTCGCCAATATATTTACGTCAGCATAAATCGGCTCAACCTTCCACAGCCAACGTAGTAGAATCCATCGCCCCTCCAATATCTTCACATATTCCTACAACCTACAATAGCTGCGTGCCCGGAAAGGGGGAGCTCGAGGGGGAAAAGCGGGCTTCGCAACTTTGAGTGCTTTCCCCCTCATACCTGCCCATGCCAAAATGGTCCCCCTGAAAGGGAAAGTACCTGTGTTTCAAGCATCCCCCCGGAAAGGGCATCACCTGCGTTTCAAGCATCCCCCCGGAAAGGGCATCACCTGCGTTTCATGCATCCTCCCGGAAAGGGAAAACATCCTCCGGAAGGCGATCAGGCTTCGGTTTCATCGTGGAACTGCGGGATCGGAGTTACCGGAGGATAAGTATCCACCGGAGGTTCATCAAACTCTCCGGAAATATTCCGATAGAAAACCGCCATACAGGTTTCTATATAAGGCACCAGCCAGATCAGTGCCAGATACAATGTAAATATGGAAAAAATGATCCACGGAACAAAACTTAAGAGCATTTTCATATATTCCCAGTAATGTCCCTTCATAAGCTTTGCACTGGCTTTCAGTGCCTGCACTCCTTTTATGTCCGAATTATCGGACAGGATGTAATAGCTCATGGTGAACGGCATAGCTGCCAGCAGGTTCAGCGCGAACCCGAGAAGTGTGAGCAGCATGTAAGTTACTGCCCAGTTCATCTGCTCCTCCGTTGTATTTCCCATATTGCTTGTAAAAGAAAACCACGCCAGTGGAAGTGATGTCACCAGATTGATCAATGCCAGCACAAAGGATGCCACGATCACATGATCCGGCTGATGGCTGAAAAAGTACAGAAGGTCTCCGAAAGAGTAGGTTTCCCTTCTGGAAATATTCAGATAGATCCGGTAAAGTCCTGCGGAAAAAATACAGATCACCAGAGAAAGGACAAAGCTGAATACCTCTCCTCCAATGATCGCATACAGGGAATCTCCCGGAAAAAGTGCTGTGGAAATATAGCTTGAAACTGCGCTCATCGCCGCAACCGCAATACTTCCGATCACAGGGACCGTAAAATTACCGGCCAGAGTTTCCCCTGCCAGCTTCTTACAGCCCTTCAGATTTTTTCTCATAATTCTGTATCCCTTCGTTATAGAAGGCGGAGACTCATCCAAGCCTCCGCCCCGTCATTTTTTACTTCAGATATATCATATTCTCATATTTCACATCTGTTTAGTCTGCAAGATTAAACGCATCATGTACCGCATTCATGGCACGTACACCATCTTTCTCGTTAATGAGCACCGTCACACGGATCTCAGATGTTGCGATCATATTGATGTTCACACCCTCATTGTAAAGGCTCTCGAACATTTTTGCAGCAACACCCGGATTGCTCATCATACCTGCTCCTACAATAGAAAGCTTGGCAATGTTTTTCTCCGCATGAAGCTCAGAATAAGCGATGCGTGCCTGGTTAGCTTCCAGAACACCCATTGCATCGTCCAGATCATTTTTATCAACAGTAAAGGAAATGTCCTTGGTTCCGGCACGGCCGATAGACTGAAGGATCATATCCACATTGATATTTTTCTTAGCCAGGGTATCAAAAAGCTTAAATGCCACTCCTGGTGAATCTTTAAGTCCAATCACAGCAATACGTACTGCATCTGTATCCAGAGCAACACCGCTGATCAGCATTCTCTCCACTGTTACTTCCTCCTTTACCACAGTTCCTTCGCTGTTGTTGAGACTGGAACGTACCACCAGCGGCACGCCGTATTTCTTTGCCATCTCCACAGAACGGTTATGAAGCACTCCCGCACCCAGAGTTGCCAGATCCAGCATCTCATCGTAAGTGATCTCCTTGAGCTTGCGGGCATTCGGAACCTTACGCGGGTCAGCGGTATAAACACCGTCCACATCGGTATAGATCTCACAGGCATCTGCATGAAGCGCTGCCGCAAGAGCTACGGCTGTGGTATCAGAACCGCCACGTCCAAGTGTGGTATAGTCATTATATTTATCAATGCCCTGGAAGCCTGTGACCACAACGATCCTGCGGTTATCCAGCTCTCTGCGGATACGTGCCGCATCGATCTTTTTCAGGCGTGCGCTGCTATGTGCACTTGTTGTGTGCATAGCTACCTGAAAGGCGTTCAGAGAAACAGCCGGTACTCCCAGACTGTCCATAGCCATGGACATCAGTGCCACTGACATCTGCTCTCCGATGGTAAAAAGCATATCCATCTCACGTTTCGGAGGTTTGTCATTGATATCCTTTGCCATGGTGATCAGCTCATCGGTATACTTACCCATTGCAGAAAGCACGACCACCACGTCGTTTCCTTTTTTGTAATCTTCGATACATCTTCTGGCAACATTAAAGATACGCTCTTTGTTTGCCACAGAAGTACCGCCAAATTTTTTTACAATCAACATGTTCTTTTCTTCCCTTCGGCATCAATCCTTTACACGGATCATTGCCAGTACTTTTCCGGTGAGCTTGCTGATCTTCTCATAATATTCAGCCTGCTTCATCACCGGTGTGATAAATCCGAATTCGTCCGGAAGGTCATCCGGCTCGATGGTCTGTACATCACCAAAAGCTTTTTCCACTTCATCCATAGTAGTATCAGACACACGTACGAAGAAACGTCCCTCAACTTCATCCATATCCATAAGCTTCAGGGCATAGCTGCTCCAGTTTGTCATGATATTTCTGTGGAGATGCTTTGCTTCATCCACAACATCTGCAACTACTGCACTTGCAGTCGGAAGCTTACCTGCTCCGCTTCCGTAGAACATGGCATCTCCAAGAACATTTCCGTGCACAAATACTGCATTAAACACATCATTTACACTGTAAAGCGGGCTACTCTGGCCTACCAGGAACGGCGCTACCATTGCATAGAAAGAATCTCCGATCCTGCGGCTTGTGGCAAGAAGCTTGATAGTCATGCCAAGCTCTTTTGCATATTCCATATCTGCCGGTGTGATCTTTGTGATTCCTTCTGTATAAATATCCTCGTAATTCAGGAATTTTCCGTATGCAAGTGAAGAAAGGATGGCGATCTTACGGCATGCGTCAGCACCTCCTACGTCTGCAGTCGGATCTGCCTCTGCATAGCCCTTTGCCTGAGCTTCCTTCAGAACCGTATCAAAATCACAGTTCTCTGTGCTCATCTTGTAAAGCATGTAGTTGGTGGTTCCGTTAAGGATTCCTGTGATCTCATCGATCTCATCTGCTGTCAGTGAAGAATTCAGTGCGCGAATGATCGGGATACCGCCGCCGCAGCTTGCCTCAAAAAGGAAATTGATATTTTTTTCTTTTGCGATCTCCATGAGCTCGGAACCATGCTTGGCTACCAGAGCCTTATTGGATGTGCTTACGCTCTTTCCTGCCTGAAGCGCTCTTTTTACAAAGGTATAAGCCGGCTCGATCCCGCCCATAACCTCAACAACAATATCTACCTCCGGATCGTTTACGATCACTTCATAATCATGAACCAGAACTTTCTCAACCGGATCTCCCGGAAAATCTCTTAAATCAAGAACGTACTTGATGTTAATCTCATCTCCAGCTCTCTTGTTAATGCTCTCATGATTGGTGTTGATGACTTCAACAACTCCGCTTCCTACTGTACCGTAGCCTAATACTGCTATGTTTATCATATGCTTACTCCCTGCCTAAAATTTTCAAATAGTGTATACCGTCTCTCTGCTCAATATCCTCCACCATAGCCTCTGCGTCGCCTTCTCCCGGAAGGATGTCAACGCTCAGCGTCAGTGTTGCGACTCCGTTAATGGGAATACTCTGATGTATGGTCAGGATATTACCGTGAAAACGGGCAATCGTCTGCAGCACCATTGATAAAAGCCCCGGCTCATCGTCCATCTGAATGATAAAGGTGATGGTCTTTCCCTTGGTCTCCTCGTGGAAAGGAAAAATATCGTCCTTATATTTGTAAAAAGAACTTCGGCTAATCCCGGTCCTTTCAGCAGCTTCCTGAACAGTAGCCACCCGTTTGGATTCCAGCAATCTCTTGGCCTCAACCACCTTGAGAAGTACCTCCGGCACTGCCCGTTCTCTTACTACATAGTATTTTTTCTTTTCAACCTGTTTCTGCATAGCAACCTCTCTGACTGCTGTTCACATTGCGGCCAGCAGCCTCTTGTCCGTTTCATAAAGACAACTGTTTTTGTACAAGAGATATATTATCATAATAAAAGAAACTCCACAAGCGCTTTTTTGCCTGCGGAGTCCTTTTCTCTGTCTTTATGGGGTTCCGTGACAGTAATGTTATTCTTTCTTTTTCGCCAGCGCGATCCATTTCAGATATGCATTGATAAAAATGTCAATACCACCGTCCAGAACTGCGTCAACATTACCGGTTTCTTCATTGGTTCTATGGTCTTTTACCATGGTGTATGGCTGCAGGACATAGGAACGGATCTGGTTTCCCCAGCCGATATCTGTCACTTCGCCTCGAATGCCGGAAAGCTTCTCCTCGGCTTCCTGCTGTTTCAGCAGATACAGTTTAGCCTTCAGCATCTGCATAGCCTTGTCCTTGTTCATGTGCTGAGAACGTTCATTCTGGCACTGTACCACGATTCCTGTTGGAAAATGGGTGATACGGATCGCAGAGGATGTCTTGTTGATATGCTGTCCACCGGCACCACTGCTTCGGTAGGTATCGATACGGATATCGTCATCATTGATCTCAACATCCAGATCCTTCTTGATATCCGGCATAACATCGCAGGATACAAAAGAGGTCTGTCTCTTTCCTGCTGCATTAAACGGAGAAATACGTACAAGACGATGAACACCCTTCTCGGATTTCAGATAACCGTAGGCGTTCTCTCCGTTCACCTGGAAGGTTACGGATTTCACACCGGCCTCATCACCGTCAAGGTAATCCAGGACCTCCAGCGCAAAGCCTTTCTTCTCCGCCCATCTGCTGTACATACGATAAAGCATTCCGCACCAGTCGCAGGCCTCTGTTCCGCCGGCTCCTGCGTTCAGCTTGATGATGGCGTTCTCTCCGTCGTACTCTCCGGAAAGGAGTGTCTTCACACGGATGCTGTCAAAGCTTGCCTGGAACTCGTCCAGCATTTCCTGGATCTCAGGGACGATCTCAGGATCATTCTCCTCATATCCCATCTCGATCATGGTTTCCATATCTTCCATCTGTGTTTCCAGATTATGGTATGTCTCAATATCGTCCTTGAGACTCTTTAACTGTTTCATCTTCATCTGGGATGCTTCCGCATTATCCCAGAAATCAGGCGCCTCCATCTCGCGCTCTAATTCTTCGACCTTCTGCTCTTTGTTAGCGAGGTCAAAGTGAATCCCTCACTTCCACTAATGGCTCTGTGTATGTTGCAAGAATACTCTTGAACTGATCTAACTCAACCACAGCTTCACCTTCTTTCTATATATTGATACAGGATTTCCTGCCTGTCTTATACAATACCATATGGGCATGGAAATTACAACGAAAACGTGGTCAGGGCGTAAATATCCCCTCTTCTGTGCTTCAGAAGCGGCAGCTGCTCACGGACTTTTTTTACCTCGTCCAGATCCAGTTCCACTATCTCCACGTCCGGCTTTTCTTCCATTTCCATGAGGACTTTTCCCCAGGGGTCTGCGGCAATGGAGTGACCCCAGGAATGATACCCGGCGTTCAGGTCTCTGGCGGGGGCAGCTCCGATGGTGTATACCTGGTTATCCACGGCTCTCTGGCGGAACATCAGCTCCCAGTGAAGGGGCCCTGTTGTCATGTTAAAAGCAGCCGGCACGATGATTACCTGGGCGCCTTCGTCCACCATCAGCCTGGCAAGCTCCGGAAAACGGAAGTCGTAGCAGATGCAAAGGCCCATCTTACCAAATTCTGTATCAAAAACCGTCACCTGGTCTCCCGGTGTCAGGGTATCGGACTCTTTAAAATACTGACCGCCTTTTACATCAATGTCAAAAAGATGCATCTTCCGGTGCTTACCGATCTGATGACCATTTCTGTCAAAGACATAGGAAGTGTTATAAATATTGCCGGCTTCATCTCTCTCCGGCATACTTCCTGCTACGAGATAAATTCCGTGTTCTGCCGCCAGTCGGGAACATTTTTCCCAGGTATCTCCGCCCTCAATTTCGGCATATTCCGGAAAGTATTTATTTTCGTAGGGGCAGCAGAACATTTCGGGCAGGGCTGCCAGATCGATCCCCTGAAGCTCCGGGCTGGCAAGAAGTTCTGCTGCCTGGGTGATATTGCGAAATTTATCAGTATATACATGTGTCTGAAGAATTGCAGTTTTTATAATTGCCATATTATCATACCCCTTCTCTTACAGCGAAAATTAAGTATCTGTTATATTGACGCGGATGACTTTCTCATATGCAGAGCGGGGGAATGAAGCGTAGCGGTGGCTACGGCGATTGACAACAACGCAGCATATGAAAAATCAGACAAGTCTATATGACGGTTATTTAATATTCGCTGTACTCTGTTCCTGTGTAACAGAAATTCCAGAAAAAATAGCCCCACCGCATCATCCGGGTGAGACTATTTTTATCTTCCTTCTCAGATCCTGGCAGCCTTACGTCCGCAGCACTGTTTGTATTTCTTGCCGCTTCCGCATGGGCATGGATCATTCGGGTATACTTTATCTTCTTTTCGCTGAACCGGTTTCTTCGGGCCTGCGCTGTCATCTTTGTTTGTGCCGGTTACCTTAGCAACCTGCTCACGCTCGATCTTCTGCTCCACATGAACATGATACAGTATACGTACAGTGTCTTCCTGAATGGAGCTGATCATGCTGTTAAACATCTCGAATGCGTTCATCTTGTACTCAACAACCGGATCTCTCTGGCCGTATGCCATCAGACCGATACCCTGACGGAGCATTTCCATATCATCGATGTGATCCATCCATTTGCTGTCGATGCATTTCAGAAGAACAACTCGCTCAAGCTCACGAAGCTGCTCCGGTTCCGGGAACTCAGCCTCCTTCGCTTCATAAAGCTTCACAGCCTCTTCCTTCACAATGTGCTTGATCTCATCTTTCTTATGGCCTTTTACCTTCTCTGCGGTCAGCGGATGGATCGGGATGATCGGAGTGATCGCAGTGTTGAACTCATTAAGATCCCACTCAGAAGAATCCATGTCATCGGAAAAGCACATGTCTGTCATGCTGTCTACGATATCTGTGATCATCTTGTAGATGGCATCACGCATATTCTCACCGTCAAGTACCTGGCGGCGCTCCTCATAGATGATCTCTCTCTGCTCATTGTTAACCTGGTCATAGTCGAGAAGATTTTTACGGATACCGAAGTTGTTGAACTCGATCTTCTCCTGGGCTTTCTCGATAGCATTGGAAAGCATCTTGTGCTCGATCTGCTCATTCTCCTCAACACCAAGGGATGTGAACACCTTCATCAGTCTCTCGGAACCGAACAGACGCATCAGGTCATCCTCAAGGGAAATGTAGAAACGGGATTCACCCGGATCTCCCTGTCGTCCGGAACGTCCACGGAGCTGGTTATCGATACGTCTTGACTCATGACGCTCGGTACCGATGATCTTCAGACCGCCGGCCTCTCTTGCCACATCGTCAAGCTTGATATCGGTACCACGGCCTGCCATGTTGGTCGCGATGGTAACGGCATCTGCCTGTCCTGCCTGAGCTACAATCTCAGCCTCAAGCTCATGGAACTTGGCATTCAATACATTGTGGGGGATTCCCTCTCTCTTCAGCATTCTGCTGAGAAGCTCGGAAGTCTCGATGGTGATCGTACCAACCAGTACCGGCTGATGTTTTGCGTGAGCTTCCTTAACTGCCTCTACAACGGCGTTGAATTTCTCTTTCTTTGTCATGTAAACAGCATCGTCAAGGTCTTTACGCTGTACTACACGGTTGGTCGGGATCTCTACAACGTCCATGCCGTAGATATCACGGAACTCTTTTTCCTCGGTGAGGGCTGTACCTGTCATACCGCCTTTTTTGTCATATTTGTTGAAAAAGTTCTGGAAGGTAATGGTTGCGAGAGTCTTACTCTCTCTCTTAACCTTCACATGCTCTTTCGCCTCGATCGCCTGATGAAGACCATCGGAGTAACGACGGCCCGGCATGATACGTCCGGTAAACTCATCAACGATCAGGATCTCGTCATCTTTTACAACATAATCCTGATCCTTGTGCATCAGATTATGTGCACGAAGTGCAAGGATGATGTTGTGCTGGATCTCCAGGTTTTCCGGATCTGCCAGGTTCTCGATATTAAAGAATTTCTCAACCTTCTTGATACCCTGCTCGGTAAGGTTAACGATCTTATCTTTCTCATTTACAACGAAGTCACCGGTCTCGATAACCTCCTCACCCATGATGGCTGCCATCTTGGTCATCTCATGGCTGGCCTCACCACGCTCCAGCTGCTGTGCAAGGATATCGCACACCTCATAAAGCTTGGTGGACTTGCCGCTCTGTCCGGAAATGATCAGAGGTGTACGTGCCTCATCGATCAGGACAGAGTCGATCTCATCGATGATACAGTAGTGAAGATCTCTCTGAACAAGCTGTTCTTTATAGATGACCATGTTGTCACGAAGATAATCAAATCCAAGTTCGTTGTTTGTTACGTATGTGATGTCACATCCGTATGCCGCACGGCGCTCTTCCGGCTTCATGTCGTTAAGTACCACGCCTACAGTCAGGCCAAGGAACTCGTGAACCTTACCCATCCACTCAGCATCTCGTTTTGCCAGGTAGTCGTTGACGGTTACGATGTGGACACCTTTTCCCTCAAGGGCATTCAGATATGCAGGAAGTGTGGAAACAAGAGTTTTACCTTCACCTGTTTTCATCTCGGCGATACGGCCCTGGTGAAGGATGATACCACCGATGATCTGTACACGGTAATGCTCCATTCCAAGTACACGCTTGGCTGCCTCACGTACGGTGGCAAATGCCTCCGGAAGAAGATCATCCAGTGTTGCACCTTCTGCAAGACGTTTCTTATATTCTCTTGTTTTGTCTCGTAACTGCTCATCCGTAAGCTGCTGCATCTGAGACTGATAGCTCTCGGTTTTTTCAACCAGCGGCATGATACGTTTTACCTCACGCTGGCTGCGGGTTCCAAATACTTTTGAAAAAACATTCATGTTTCTGCTCCAATCATTTTATTCGAATAAGACTGCTGTCTCTGATCTGTCCAATTTTGGATCATTCCAGTTCTCTGTTGATATCCGTTATACTGGATCACATATGGTATATATTCTACCACTTTCCTGTTATAAAAACAATGAACAATTATTTAACAAATCATGTCAGGAACAACAGAAAATATCCCGCATAGGATCCTGTTTTCAAGGATCCCGCGGGATATTACAAATCTTATTTCCTTACTTTTGCATTTTTTACACTGCTCCAGGTACTGTAATATGTCTTTCCGCTCACTTTTTTGTATGCACGGATACGAACATAATAAGTGCTTCCCTTTTTCAAACCGGAAAGTGTTCGGGTCAGTGCACTGGCGGACACTGTCCTGGACCCTCTCATGGACCTTGATGCCGCATACTGGATCTGATAGCCGGAAGCACCAGCTGCTTTTTTCCAGCGGACAGTCAGCTTCCCGGAAGCCTTGCTGGACGGTTTGTACTGCACCGGAGCTGTCAGACGGACGATCCGGCTGCCGTTTTTGTTATAAGCACTTAAAGCAGAGCCCTTGTATGCGCGGACTGTATAGGTATACATGGTTCCTGATTTTACTGATCCGTCTGTATAGACCAGCGTATTGCTTCCGCTTACGGTAGCGATATTGACCCACTTGCTGCTGTTTCCGGTCCTTCGATAGATCTTATAGCCGGAAGCATTTGCAGCTTTTTTCCATTTGAAGATGATACCGGCAGGGCTGTTGGAAATACCGGATAGCCCGGGAGTGGTAAGCTTTACAATTGTCAAGGCCGCGGACCGGAACTGGTATTTGACGGATTCGATTATATCTGTTTCCTGCCATTGACCACCTGTGTAAGTATATTTTGCGAAAAAGACATACAGATTATAGGTTGCCGCTTTATTGATTCCCTTGGCAGAACCGATCTTCCATGCTGTATGCATCTGACTATATGTCGGATTAGCGGCTGTACTCCAGTAAACAGGCACCCACTTCACATCTCCAGGCCCGGGATTTGTATTCGTAGTTCCCGCACCGATCACAGTAAACTCATAAAATGTATTCGGAGTAAATTTCAGCGGAGATTCCAAACCTCTTAAAACACTATCTCTGGAATTATATACTTTCGGTGTATAGGCTGGTGTCGGCGTTACATCATATTTCGGGCGGGTCCCCCTGTAATTTAGTTTTAATTTTTTCAGGTTGCTGGTTCTTCCGTCTGAACCCAATACCTTAAGATACAGATCAAATTCTTTCTCTATATCCAGATTCTTAAGATATATCACAAAGCTTCGGTCTGTAGTAACCACCACATGAGAGTTTCCCATATCAAGCTTCGGAACATCAGATGTTCCGTCCTTTTTTCTCGCTGCAGCTTTGTAGTAACAGGCTCCGTTTGCATCAACTTGCAGTGTCACGTTTACAGAACTGCGGCTTACCCATTTTTCTCCGGTCCATTTTACGTTTATTTTGGGCACCGGTGTTGGTGGCACTGTCAGTTCAGGATCCGCTGTCGGTGGCACTGTCGGTTCCGGATCCGTTATCGGTGGCACTGTCGGTTCCGGACCCGCTGTCGGTGTCACTGTCAGCTCCGGAGCTGACGCTGACATAGCTTCTGTGTTTTCTTCTTCCATACTGTCTCCTGCTTCTTCAGGTATCAGTTCTGTCAATAATACTTCCGGATCATCCTCACTGGAGATTTCTTCTGAAACTCCTTCCTCAGCTCCGCCGAAAGTATCCTCGCTGTTCTCCGCATTTTCTGTGATTTCTGCATCACCGCTGCCAAACTCTGCAGCCATACCGGTTGCCGGAAGCACCGTCACACAAAGCGCGGCACTTAAAAAAAGTGCCAGAACTTTTTTCTTCATTTACCTTCCTCCTTTTCTCCGTGAGTTACATATTTGTTATGTCAAGGAGATATTCGCACTCCACACAGTATTATTTTTCGGAAAGTGGGGCTGACTGAAACTTGTACTGTACAGACTGTATCTTATCCGTAGACTGCCATTTGGAATCCTTGCAGGTATATTTGCGGAAGAAAACATACAGATTAAAAGTTCCCTCCTGGTCGATTCCTTCCTTGGAACCGATCTTCCAGGTGCTTCGGATCCGGTTGGAATTCGGATTCGCAGATGTGCTCCAGTAAACAGGCACCCACTTAATATCTCCGTTTTCCGGATCCTCATTATCGGTACCTGCACCGATAACCTTAAAATCATAAAATGTATCCGGATAGAATTCCAGAGGAGAATCCAGCCCCTCTACCGTACTGTCCTCTGCCTTTGGTTTGGATGCTTTATGTTTTTTCTCAGAATCTGTTTTTTTCGCCGGGCGGCTGTCCTGATCAAGCTCCATCCGCTTCAGATCACTTAATTTCCCATTCTCATCCTCAATCTGGATATACAGATCAACTGCCTGGTCTGTATCCAGGTCTGCAAGTGTGATCTCGAACTCTTCATCCTCACTGATCAAAACCTCATCATTCACGGTATTTCCGGTCTCGATCTGAGGCACCTGGGGATTTCCGTCTTCCCCCCGCTCTGCCCATTTATAATAGCAGACGCCGTTAACGGCTGACGTAAGCGTTATCTCTGCCTGGGAATAGCTGTCCCATTTAAATCCTGTCCATTGTATTTCTGACTTTTGGGAATCCTTTGTATTGTTTTCTCCGGAACTCAGTTCCAGGTCCTCCACAGTCTGTTCTTTTATGGTGTCACCACTGTTAAATTCCGCTGCCATACAGGTAGCCGGTATCATGGTCATACCAAGAGCTGCACTTAAGATCACCACAGGAAGCTTCTTTTTCCTTTCTCCTTTCGCATATGTCTTCATTATATAATTCTCCCCTATTGCTTGCAACAGAAAAGAAGCCTGATTTTGCTGTGACATAAAAGGCTCCGGAAACCTGCCGATTTCTCACACAGATTCCCGGAGCCTTCCATTCAATATTCAGTTGTGATAATAAAATTCCCTATCAGAACTCTGGTTCGATCAGTCCGTAAGTATTTCCTTTACGTTTATAAACTACGTTAACCTGCTCTGTCTCAGCATTAAAGAATACAAAGAAATTATGTCCGAGAAGCTCCATCTGTACGCATGCATCTTCCGGATACATTGGTTTGATCCCAAATTTCTTGGTACGGATGATCTTAACTTCCTCATCCTCTTCATAATCCTTATCAAGGTATGCCTTCTGGAAGTTTGTGGATTCCTGCTGCTTGTCAACGATCTTGTTCTTGTATTTACGAAGCTGACGCTCAATTACCTCTTCAACCAGATCGATGGATACATACATATCATTGCTTACCTGCTCGGAACGGATAATGTTACCTTTCACAGGGATCGTTACCTCGATCTTCTGGCGATCCTTCTCAACGCTTAAGGTTACTGAAATCTCAGTTTCAGGAGTGAAATACCTTTCAAGTTTACCAAGCTTGTCCTCAACAGCTGTTTTAAGTCCTTCGGTTACTGCTATATTCTTTCCACTAATAATAAATTTCATGACTTCCATCCCCTTTGCTGTTTTATGTTGCTATTATAACATATTAAATTGAATTTTAACATCACTTTTCAAAAATTTCATAAATTTTTTCCAAATTTATTCGATATATTCCTTCAAAATGTTTTTTTTGTCGTGAATGCGCAACTATTAGAGTATTTCATCTAATTAATTCATTACAAATGTATATCTGCACACCAGTGCCAGAAGATTGATGGGACAAAAGCATCTGCTTCACTATTTGTATATACTATTTCATTTTAGCCAGAGCTTCAAAGGGTATACTTCCGCCAAAAATATCCAAAGCACTGCCAACAGTCACATCCAGTCTGCCCTGACCTGCTTTTCGAAGTTCTTCAATATCTGCCATAGAACCCACACCGCCTGCGTAGGTCACCGGATGAGCTGTATACTGTCCCAGAAGCTTTGCAAGCTCTGTTTCCACACCTCGGGCCTTTCCTTCCACATCCACTGCATGGACCAGAAATTCGTCGCAGAAGCTTCCAAGCCTTTCCATCAGCTCCGGTGTCACGATCTCTTCTGTAAATTTCTGCCATCGGTCTGTGACAATATAATATTTGCCATCTTTTTTGCGGCAGCTCAGGTCAAGTACAAGATGTTCTTTCCCTGCAGCATCACGGATCTTCTCCAGATTTTCCCAGGAGATCACTCCGTTTTTAAACACATAGGAGGTTACGATCACGTGGCTGGCGCCAGCCTCCAGATATTCTGCCGCATTCTCCGGGCAGATGCCGCCTCCGATCTGAAGCCCTCCGGGATATTTTCCCAGAGCCTGAAGTGCCTGGGCTTTCGTTGCTTCATAGTTCGGGGAATCCTTTCCGTTCAGAAGGATCACATGACCGCCCTTTAATCCTGCCTTCTTATAAAGCTCTGCATAGAATGCCGCATCCTGCTCTGACACAAAATTTTCTGCCGCCTGATCCCCCTGATCCTTCAGGCTTCCTCCTACGATCTGTTTTACTTTTCCGTTATGTATATCAATGCATGGTCTGAATTTCATAATCCTGTCCTCCATTTTCTTTCCATGCACTGATAATAGCATCTGAAACAGTTTTATGCAATGCTGTGGTAAAATATCTGTTATCTTCCTTCTACCGCATTTCCCACTGCGTTTCCGATATCATCCACTGCATTACCTACACCGTCGCCAAGGTCCTTTACACTGTCACCCAGCTCACCGGATACAGTTCCGTCATTTTCGTTTCTGTCAGCATCCGCAGCTCCGGGTGCTGCTGTCCCGTTATTTCCATTTCCTGCAGGCGTCACGGTAATATTTCCATCGGACCTCTCATTGTTATCCGTGCCGGAATCCTTGATGCTCTCTCCATTGTCCTTCACACCGTCATTGTCTGCTTTTTCTTCCATAGTTTCATCTTCTGCGGCAGTATTTTCGTTTGTATCTTTTTCCTTATCCTTCGTGTTTTCATCTTTTTCATCCACTGTTTCATCCGCATTGTTTACCTCTGTGCCGCAGGCTGTAAATGTACACAGAGACAGGGTAAGCAAAGTACCAAAAAGAATCGCCTTCCATTTTTTCATATGATCTTCTCCTTTTTCTAAAAAATTCTGTATTCCTAATATGGCACTTTTTCCGCTATCCTATTCTGGGAAAAATTTCAAAAACCGCAATTTCATCAAAAAAAGACGGGGTCCGATCTTACACGAACCCCGTCTGTATTACCTGTAATTTTATTCTGTTGCGGCTCAATCTGTCAGAATCAGCCGATCACGTCACTCATATCATAACGTCCTGCCGGTTTGCCTGCAAGGAATTTGGCTGCTTCTACAGCACCTTTTCCAAAAATAGCCTTGGAATATGCAGTATGCTTGAACTCGATCACTTCGTCCTGACCTGCAAAAATTATCTCATGCTCACCTACGATAGTTCCGCCGCGAACTGCGGAGATACCGATCTCCTTATCATCGCGTTTTTCACGTTTCTGGCTGCGGTCATATACATAATGATACTGGTTATCCATAGCTTCATTAATGCTGTCTGCCAGCGCAAGTGCAGTACCACTTGGTGCGTCTAATTTCAGGCGGTGATGCTTCTCTACGATCTCCATATCAAAGCCTGCAGCTGCAAGAACCTTAGCTGCGTCCTGAACCAGCTTCAGAAGTGTGTTAATACCAAGAGACATGTTTGCGGATTTCAGCACTGCTACCTTTCGGGATGTTTCTTCCACTTTTGCAAGCTGCTCCTGGCTTAAGCCGGTACTGCACAGAACAACCGGGATCTGGCGTGCCGCGCTGTACTCAAGAAGCTTGTCTGTTGCCTTTGCGGAAGAAAAATCAATGATCGCATCTGCCTCTACCTGACATGCGTCAATATCGGTAAATACCGGATAGCTGTTTTTTCCCTGATCTGCAATATCAATACCTGCTACGATCTCAGCATCCGGATCTTTCTCCACAATGCCGCTGATGACCTGGCCCATATGTCCGTTGCAGCCGTGCATGATGATTTTTACCATAGTATATTCTCCTTTACCTTTCGCTTACAGTCAGATCATTTAGCAAGCTTAAGGCCGAATTTCTCGATCTCTTTTGCAAGAGCTGCCTTTGTGTCCTCTTCCATCTCGCAGAGCGGCATACGAAGCGGCCCTACGTTCATTCCCATAAGGTTCATAGCTGTCTTGACAGGAATCGGGTTTACTTCGCTGAACAGCGCATTGATCAGCGGAAGAGCTTTCAGCTGATCCTCTGTTGCTCCCTTGATGTCGCCGTCGAAATATTTCATGACCATGTCATGTGTAAACTTCGGTGCAACGTTGGAAAGTACGGAGATAACTCCAAGTCCGCCAAGAGAAAGAATCGGAAGTACCTGATCATCATTTCCGGAGTAAAGCTCAAGCTGTCCGTCTGCCAGAGACATCATCTTGGCGATCTGGGAAAGATCTCCTGTTGCTTCCTTGATTCCGACAATGTTCTTTACATTCTTTGCAAGGTAAGCTGCTGTAGCCGGCTGGATGTTGCAGCCTGTACGGCTCGGTACGTTGTACATGATGAGCGGAGTTTCCGGAACTGCATTGGCAATTGCTGTGTAGTGAGCGATAAGACCCTTCTGTGTAGCCTTGTTATAGTAAGGTGTTACAATAAGAAGAGCGTCTGCGCCATAGGAAGCTGCTTCCTTGGACATCATGATCGCTGTCTCTGTACAATTGGAACCTGTTCCTGCGATAACAGGCACACGTTTGTTAACTTTATCAATTGTGAACTTAATTGTCTGAAGATGCTCTCCGTGTGTCAGAGTAGAAGATTCTCCTGTTGTTCCACAGATAACGATGGCGTCTGTGCTGTTCGCGATCTGATCCTCAAGGATTTCCTCAAGTTTCTCAAAATTCACCTTACCGTCTTCATGCATAGGTGTTACGATTGCAACGCCTGTTCCTTTAAAAATTGCCATTTGTCTTCCTCCTTCTTTCTTCTGTGAAATATTGCTTATTCCCGTTCCTGGTCAGTCAGCTCTGTTGTTATCGTGGTAATACTATCCACATAGGGCTTCAAAGCATCCGGAAGCCAGCGTCCGGTCATAATTATATGCATACTTTCATCCTTCTGCTTAAGCATATCGATGATCGTCTCAACTGGAGCGATTCCTTTATCCATAAGCCCGAGGATCTCATCCAGCAGCAGAAAATCACACTCTCTGGTAGCAATTACCTTCCGTGCGAAATTAAGGCCATTGAGAATATTGGTTCTCTCTTCTGCCTTTTCCTGCTCACTCAGGTCATTATAGCAGGTGTCCATTTTTTCGAAACGGAAAATCTTGAAATCAAAATTATCCAGTTCCTCAAGGAAATCCAATTCTCTGCGTTCCCTGCCCTTGAGGAACTGTATGATGATCACACTTTTTCCCTGTGTAGCAAAGCGCAGCCCCCGGCCTACAGCCAGAGTTGTCTTTCCTTTCCCGTTCCCGCAATAAACCTCTGTTATTTCTCTTTCCATGATTTTTCCTCTTACTGTTAGTGAAACCGGTAATTCCCCATTTTTCTAATTTTTTTAATATTACCGCAGATTGGCTGGAAATGCAAGTGTTACCTTAATGTTCTCACCACTATTCCAAAATATATCCAATGTTACTCAACATATTCCAATTTACTCACCGAAACTTCATAGGCAATCCTTTTTTCTGTTTCGTTTTCACTAATCCGTTTCATGTACTCCCTGCTCTGGATCCTGCCCCAGATCAGTACATGCCCACCTACTTCAAAAGCAGAAGCATATCTGGCATTTCTTCCCCAGCATATACATGGTATGTAATCGGATTTTCCGTAAGGTCGATTGACTGCCATCAGAAGATCTGCGATCTCTCTTCCCAACGGTGTTTTTCTGTATACAGGCGGTTTACAGATATATCCGTCCAGAAAGATCTGATTGACCGGCATAGTTTCTTCTTCCTCCCCCACAAACTTCACTTCCCGGGCAAAGACTGAAAGCACAAGCCGGTTTCTCTTTTCTTCATGACGGTTATAGGATCGGAACTGTCCGTGGATCTCGATATATTCTCCCACATAATCCTGTGTGATATCGATCAGCCGCTCAGACACCATCACCGGGATCCTGTCCTCCGAATCGCTGAGACGTTTTACCAGGATATCCATCATGTAAAATCCTTCTCCAAAGACCTGATGGCTGAAAGTAAACCCCGTAGCGATCCGTCCCATAACGGATACCTGATTGTTTTCAATAATTTTATCTGCCATAATAAGTAGCTCTCCTTCCTCTTCGTGTATTTCGTCTATATCAATCTATGTGTATTTGCGGTATAATATGCCTGAAAAATGAAAAACCAAAAATATTTTTTTATGTCTTGTAATCTCACAAAAATGTGATAGACTATAAATTTGGACATCATTTTTAACAAAAAAGATTACTTATATATGGAAAGAAAGGATTTGGATTATATGAAGACCAAGCGTGAAGATGTTCGTAACGTGGCCATTATCGCCCATGTCGATCACGGTAAAACAACACTTGTTGACGAGCTTTTGAAACAGAGCGGTGTTTTCCGTGAGAACCAGGAAGTCCAGGAACGTGTCATGGACTCCAACGATATTGAGCGTGAGCGCGGCATTACGATTCTCTCCAAAAACACCGCAGTTCATTATAAGGATGTAAAAATCAATATCATCGATACTCCAGGTCATGCGGACTTCGGCGGCGAGGTAGAGCGTGTGCTGAAGATGGTAGACGGCGTTATTCTTCTTGTGGACGCCTTCGAGGGTGCCATGCCTCAGACTAAATTTGTACTTCGTAAAGCTCTCGAACTGAACCTGCATGTTATTGTCTGCATCAATAAGATCGACCGTCCGGAAGCACGTCCGGAGGAGGTTGTCGACGAGGTTCTGGAGCTTCTCATGGATCTGGACGCATCTGACGAACAGCTGGACTGCCCATTCCTGTATGCCTCCGCAAAAGCCGGCTATGCAGTTCGTAACCTTGAGGACAAACCTGAGAATATGGCTCCGCTTTTTGAGACCATCCTTGATGCGATTCCTGCTCCGGAGGGAGATCCGGACGGAGATACGCAGGTTCTTATCAGCACCATCGACTACAATGAGTATGTAGGCCGTATCGGTGTCGGTAAGGTTGAGCGCGGAACCATTTCCGTGAACCAGGAGCTGATGCTTCTGAACCATCATGACCCTGACAAACACGAGCGCGTAAAGATCAGCAAACTCTACGAATTTGACGGACTGAACAAAGTTGAAGTTAAAAGCGCTACCATCGGAGCTATTGTTGCAATCTCCGGTATCGCGGATATCCACATTGGAGATACCCTCTGTGCAGGAGACAACCCGGAGTCCATTCCGTTCCAGAAGATTTCCGAGCCAACAATCTCCATGAACTTCCTTGTAAACGACAGTCCTCTTGCAGGACAGGAAGGTAAATACATCACTTCCCGTCACCTTCGTGACCGTCTCTACCGTGAGCTGAACACAGACGTCAGCCTTCGTGTAGAAGACACCGATACAACCGAGTGCTTCAAGGTTTCCGGCCGTGGTGAGCTTCACCTCTCCGTTCTTATTGAGAACATGCGCCGTGAGGGATACGAGTTTGCAGTCAGCAAACCGGAGGTTCTCTATCACACAGACGAGCGTGGACGTAAACTGGAGCCGATCGAAATCGCATACGTTGACGTTCCGGAAGAATTTTCCGGTACTATCATCCAGAAACTCAGCGAGCGTAAAGGTGAGCTTCAGGGTATGAGCACAGCAAGCGACGGAACTGTACGTCTCGAGTTCTCCATCCCCTCCCGTGGACTGATCGGATTCCGTAACGAATTCCTTACCTCCACCAAGGGTACCGGTATCCTGAACACCATGTTTGACGGATACGCACCATACAAGGGAGACTTCCCGTACCGTAAACAGGGTTCCCTCATCGCTTTCGAGGCAGGCGAAACTGTTACCTACGGTCTTTTCTCTGCTCAGGAGCGTGGTACTCTCTTTGTCGGACCTGGCGAGAAGGTTTACAGCGGTATGGTCATCGGACAGAACGGAAAGGCCGAGGATATCGAACTGAATGTCTGCAAGACCAAGCACCTTACCAACACCCGTTCCTCTTCCGCTGACGATGCACTGAAGCTTGTTCCGCCAAAGATCTTAAGTCTTGAGCAGGCCATTGAGTTCATCGACCAGGATGAGCTTCTTGAGGTAACACCGACAAGCCTTCGTATCCGTAAACGTATTCTGGACTCCAGAGACAGAAAACGTGCCGCATTCCGCAAAAGCTGATCGAACCTGGCTATCATTTACTGTTGAGCAGAAACCTTTTACAGTAATTCGGCGCAAAGCCACATAGTGAATGCGGATGCTTTTATCCGCCTGACCTATATTTATATAAACTGCCATATGGGAAGCATTTCCTGTATGGCAGTTTTTTCTGCATTTCTGAAAAAAATCCCGATAATTTCCACCTAATTATTCTGAAAATTTAAATAATTTCAAGTTTTTTGGTTTCTTATGTTATCACGCTTTACTTTGTCACAATATTTTTGTGAATTTTTTATCAAAATCGTTCCGTATTTTTGTGAATTATTTATCGAATTCTCTATTGACGTCTGAAATCAGTTAAATTATAATGTGTGCATGATCGTTTGACAAAAGTTTAACGTTAATGTTTTAACCACATGTTGCGTTTTATCTTTTGCCCACCCTTCATATGTGTGCATGTTTTTTGTCAGCGCTGACAATTTTTTAACATGTTTTTTGTGCACAGTGCTGAATTTCAAAATTTTTTTTTAAGATTTTTCCAATAATTCAGCGTTCTGCAAAGTAAAATTTACAGTATTTTCCCCGAATTTTCTGTTCGTCATTTTGCACATAGCGACAAAATTCAGAATTTGCGTTTTTTTCAGAATTTTGATACTATATCAGTATCGAAACTAAAAATTCAATCAGATTGAATCAACAACGAAACGCAGCACGGGGACTTACAAAAACTCTGCAGCATCTGCCGGCGAAAAAAGGATAAGCCCGCAGGACCACAGACCATTATCATATGAAAACAGGAGGATTCCACATGGCAAAGAAAGAAACTATCCCTACCATCATCGACACTCCAGAAGCCCTGACCGCGAAAATGGCTGCAATGAAAGAGGCACAGAAGATCTTTGCTACCTACACACAGGAGCAGGTCGACAAGATCTTTAAGGCAGCTGCTACTGCTGCTGACAAGATGCGTATCCCACTTGCCAAAATGGCTGTTGAGGAAACAGGCATGGGTATCATGGAAGACAAGGTTATCAAGAACCATTACGCAGCAGAGTATGTTTACAATGCATATAAGAACACTCAGACATGTGGTGTTGTAGAAGAAGACAAGGCATACGGACTCAAGAAGATCCTGGAGCCTGTAGGACTGATTGCCGCAGTTATCCCTACAACCAACCCGACCTCCACAGCAATCTATAAATCTCTTATTTCCCTGAAAACCCGTAATGCGATCATCATCAGCCCGCATCCGCGTGCTAAGAAATCCACTATTGAAGCTGCAAAAGTTGTTCTGGAAGCAGCTGTTGCCGCAGGTGCGCCGGAAGGAATCATCGGATGGATCGATATCCCAAGCCTTGACCTTACCAACATGGTAATGCAGAACGCAGATATCATCCTTGCCACCGGTGGTCCCGGAATGGTCAAAGCAGCTTACTCCTCCGGTAAACCGGCTGTTGGTGTAGGACCCGGAAATACACCTGCCATTATTGATGACAGCGCAGATATCCGTCTTGCAGTTAACTCCATCATCCACTCCAAGACCTTTGACAATGGTATGATCTGTGCTTCCGAGCAGTCCGTAACTGTTCTGGAGAGCATTTATAAAGAAGTGAAGGAAGAGTTCCTTTACAGAGGATGCTACTTCCTTAAAAAAGACGAGATCGAGAAAGTCAGAAAGACCATCCTTATCAACGGTGCACTGAATGCCAAGATCGTAGGACAGAAGGCTGCTACTATCGCTGAAATGGCAGGCGTTACTGTACCGGCTGAGACCAAGATCCTGATCGGTGAGGTTGAGTCCGTTGATATCAGCGAAGAATTCGCACACGAGAAGCTTTCCCCTGTACTTGCCATGTACAAGGCCAAGAATTTTGACGATGCTGTTGCAAAGGCTGCGCAGCTCGTTGCAGACGGCGGCTATGGTCATACCTCTTCCCTCTACATCAACGTAAATGAAACAGAGAAGATGGATAAATTCGAAGCAACTATGAAAACCTGCCGTATCCTTATCAATACCCCTTCTTCCCAGGGTGGTATCGGTGACCTTTACAACTTCAAGCTTGCTCCATCCCTTACTCTTGGCTGCGGTTCCTGGGGCGGTAACTCCGTATCCGAGAACGTTGGTGTCAAACACCTTCTCAATACCAAGACTGTTGCTGAAAGGAGAGAGAATATGCTCTGGATGAGAACACCGGAAAAGGTTTACTTTAAGAAGGGCTGTATGCCGGTTGCTCTTGATGAGCTCGGTACTGTTATGGGCAAGAAACGCTGCTTCATCGTAACAGACTCCTTCCTCTACAAGAATGGCTACACCAAACCGATCGAAGATAAACTGGATCAGATGGGCATCGTTCATACATGCTTCTCTGATGTAGCTCCTGACCCGTCTCTCGCTTCCGCCAAAGCCGGTGCCAAGGCTATGACCGCCTTTGAGCCAGACTGCATCATCGCTCTTGGCGGCGGTTCCGCAATGGATGCCGGCAAGGTTATGTGGATGCTTTATGAGAATCCGGACGCTGACTTCTCCGATATGTCCATGGACTTCATGGATATCCGTAAGAGAGTTTATACCTTCCCGAAGATGGGTAAAAAAGCTTACTTCGTAGCGATCCCGACCTCTTCCGGTACAGGCTCCGAGGTTACTCCTTTCGCCATCATCACAGATCAGGATACCGGCGTTAAATGGCCACTGGCTGATTACGAGCTTCTCCCGGATATGGCGATCGTAGATACCAATAACATGATGAGCGCACCGAAGGGACTTACCCGTGCTTCCGGTATCGATGTTATGACACATGCCATTGAGGCTTATGTTTCCATGATGGCTTCCGATTACACCGATGGTCTTGCACTGAAAGCGATCAAGCTTGTATTTGAGTATCTGCCGCGTGCATATAAAGATGGCAATGACGTAGAGGCCAGAGATCATATGGCTAACGCTTCCTGCATGGCAGGTCTTGCATTCGCCAATGCATTCCTCGGCGTTAACCACTCTCTCGCTCACAAGCTCGGTGCTTTCCACCACCTGCCACACGGTATCGCAAACGCAGTTGTTCTTCTGGATGTTATGCGTTACAACAGTGCTGAGGTTCCGACTAAGATGGGTACCTTCCCACAGTATCAGTATCCAAAGACACTTGCACGCTACGCTGAGATCGGACGTTCTGTAGGTCTTACAGGCAAGAACGATACAGAAGTATTCGAAAAACTTCTTGCTAAACTGGATGAGCTTATGAGAACTATCGAGATCCTGCCGACGATCCGTGATTACGGCGTAGATGAGAAGCATTTCCTGGAAACTCTGGATGAGATGTCCGAGCAGGCCTTCAATGACCAGTGTACCGGTGCCAACCCGAGATATCCGCTTGTATCCGAGCTGAAAGATATCTATCTGAAAGCTTATTACGGAGAAATGCCAAATAAAGAAAAGAAAAAAGCCAAATAAATGTGGAACATCCTTTTAATGAAACACAGTCGGGAGTCTATTCACTCCCGACTACGTTTCATTTGCTTATTCCCTCTTGCAAAAGATCCCCGATACAGGGCTGCATGAACAGACTGTACCGGGGATCTTTTATTCAACTGCTTGGTAATGATCGTTTATTTCAAGCCATACTCTGCTGCAAGTTTTTTAAATTCAGGAAGAGAATTCACAATTGTCTCATAGGATACACAATATGCAAGTCTCACATAACCGGGGCATGCGAAGGAGCTTCCCGGTACCATAAGGATGTTATATTTCTTACCGGCTTCACAGAAGGCTTTTTCGTCTTCAACCGGAGATTTTACAAAGAGATAGAAGGCACCCTGTGGTTTGATGCACTCAAATCCGCATTCTTTCAGGCCATTATAAAGTGCCTGACGATTTTTATCATAAGCTACAAGATCCGTCTTGGCGTCTACACATTTTGCAACTACCTTCTGGATCAGGGACGGTGCATTTACACAGCCAAGTGTACGGTTTGCAATGGTTGCTGCAGAGATCAGCTCTTCGCTTCCGTCTGCCTCATCAGGGATCACCAGATATCCGATACGTTCACCCGGAAGGGAAAGAGATTTGCTGTAGGAATAGCCTACAACAGTATTGTTATAATATTTCGTCAGGTATGGGACCTCCACGCCATCATAAGCCAGCTCACGGTATGGCTCATCGGAGATCAGGTAGATCACACTTCCGAACTCTTTCTGTTTTGCTTCCAGGATTGCGGAAAGCTTCTTGATCGTTTCTTCTGAATATACAACTCCGGTAGGATTGTGTGGGGTATTTACGATAACTGCTCTTGTCTTCGGTGTGATCTTCTGTTCAAACTCAGCGAGATTTGGCTGGAAGGTTGTGGTATCCGGAGAGATTTCCACAAGGACACCATCATAATTGCGGACATATGCACCGTATTCCAGAAAATATGGCGCAAAAACGATCACCTCTTCTCCAGGATTCAGGATTGTTTTCAGGATCACATTCAGTCCGCTTGCAGCGCCGACGGTCATGATCAGATTCTTTGCGGAAAATTTCGTAGCGAAACGTCTGTTGAGGGATTCTGCGATGGTCTGGCGTACATCCTCAAAACCTGCATTGCTCATATAGCCGTGAAGAATAGTCGGATCCGTAGTGTTTACAAGCTCGATAATTGCTTCGCGGACGCTGTCCGGTGCCGGTACACTTGGATTTCCGAGACTGAAATCAAAAACCTTGTCTGCGCCATATTTCGCACGGAGGCGGTTTCCTTCCTCAAACATCATACGGATGGCGGAATTATTTTTTACGTAGGGTTTCATTTTTTCTGATATCATTTTGTGCTCTCTCCTTTTATCCGATTTTACAGGGTTTCATATCCTTATTTCTACCATAGTCAGAATCTGTTGTACTGTCTACAATTTTACCCCGTCTTGCTTCAGCGTGTCAATACTTTGTCCAGGTAAAGTGCTTTATATTTCCTATGGACAATGCTAATGTACCTGTTTGTCTTCCAGTTTCGTTCGCACGATCCATACTGACAACATGCTTCCCACCAGCGCGATCACGAATCCGGCCAGAACATCTGTCGGATAATGGACACCAAGATACAGTCTGGAAAATGCCACCAGTGCTGCCAGGACTACTGCCGGGATTCCGAATTTCTTCGGAAGCATCCGGAGCATTACCAGAGCAACGGCAAAGGATGCTGTGGTGTGACCTGACGGAAAAGAGAAATCCTTCGGTTTGGTGATCATAGGGATGAGAGCTTCGATTTCCGCAAAAGGCCTTGGTCTTGCCACTATATTTTTGAGAAGCAGGTTGGTAACGATCGCCCCGAAGATCAGGGACAAGGCTGCCGCATAGCCTGTTTTTCTTGTCTTTGGAACAGCAAGAAGAACAACTGCACAGAGGATCCAGAACCATCCTCCGTTTCCCAGAAATGTAACAGATTTCATAAATGGTGTCAGCATATCCGTTCTTAAATATCGCTGGATCAGGAGAAGGATTTCTCCGTCCAGCTGTTGTATTGACTGTAAAATATTCATATACCTCTTACTGATCAGACGCTACCGCAATCTGCTTTGCCAGCTGTTCATAGCCATGCAGCTGCCCGGCAGTTTACCTGGTCAGATCAGCTTTCTCCTCTTTCTTTATTTTTCATTTCTTTATTTTTCAGCAGACAGAGCAGCTTTCTTTTATATTTCTGCATCTGCAGCTGTCTGATTTACTTATTATCTATTATACTGTATTTTTCTTGATTTTCTAATAACAAAAGCTAAATATTTTATAAATAAAACGCCCCTGCACTGCCGAAATTTCACACAGTACAGGGACATCTCCTTTCCGTTACTTAAAACTTTCTATATAAACTTTTCTTTTTCTTTCAGGATGGCTGCGCTTTACGCTCCGCGCTCTGCCTCCCGCTCCTTATAATGATGTGCCTCCTCCAGCATCATATCTTTCACCTTCATCAGTCGGATCTGAGTACTTCTCTCGTTCTCATCCAGCTTCATGGTGATGTATTTAATGTTTGCCCGGGCTTCCGGTATGATGACATGCTCCAGGGCATTTACACGACGCCTTGTTTTTTCGATCTCGGAAGCCATAAGCTGACAGGCCTTTTCCACTTCTGCCAGACGAAGCATATCCGGCAGGATGTCTGCCAGGGATTTTACCGCTCCGTCCAGATCACTGGATGTAAAAGCAAAGCCATAGGAATAGATATCGTTAGCATCCGGTGTTCTTGTTTTGTATTCAAAAACAGGAATATCCACACTCATGACATTCTTTTTTCCGGTTTCCAGATAAACTTCCTGCTTGGGAGCCATCAGTGCCGTATTCAGCGTCTCCTCCGACATTCCTGCTTTTGCAATGACAAAATTGGTGTTAGCGCTTCGGATACCGGCTTCTACTTTTTTTCGCAGCTCCATATTCTCCCGTACCAGATCCAGGAACTGTCTCATCAGCTCGTCCCGCTTATCCTTCAGAAGCTTATGGCCACGTACTGCAGTCACCAGCTTCTTTTTCTGCTTCGTAAGCTCCATACGGGTAGGATTCACCTGTGTTGATGCCACAAATCATCCCCCCTTTATACTTTTCCGTAATACTGATCAAGGAATTTGTCATCGATACGTTTCAGCTCGCTTCTCGGAAGAATGGAAAGCAGCTTCCAGCCGATGGCCAGTGTTTCCTCAATATCACGGTTAGCCTGATAGCCCTGGGAAACATATTCCTTCTCGAAAGCATCTGCAAATTTTGCATAAATCAGGTCAATATCGGAAAGAGCTGCCTCACCAAGAATGGTCATCAGCTCTTTGGCCTCTTTACCACGGGCATATGCGGCAAACAGCTGGTTCATGGTGTTTGCATGGTCTGCTCTTGTCTTGCCTTCACCGATACCCTTATCCTTCAGTCGTGACAGAGACGGAAGAACATCGATGGGCGGTGTGATTCCCTTACGGTAAAGCTCACGGCTCAGGATGATCTGTCCCTCTGTGATGTAACCGGTAAGGTCCGGGATCGGATGGGTCTTATCATCCTCGGGCATAGTCAGGATCGGAACCATGGTGATACTTCCTGATTTTCCTTTCTGACGGCCTGCACGCTCATAAAGAGAAGCAAGATCTGTGTACATATATCCGGGATATCCACGACGTCCCGGAACCTCCTTACGAGCCGCGGAAACCTCACGGAGCGCATCCGCATAGTTTGTGATATCCGTAAGGATTACCAATACGTGCATGTCTTTTTCGAAAGCAAGATATTCAGCCGCTGTCAGTGCCATTCGCGGAGTAGCGATACGCTCAACAGCAGGGTCATTTGCCAGGTTCACAAACAGAACAGTACGATCTATCGCTCCGGTTTCCTTAAAGCTCTCTACAAAGAAGTTTGACTCCTCGAAAGTGATACCCATGGCTGCAAATACAACGGCAAACTGCTCATCTTTTCCGCGAACCTTCGCCTGTCTTGCGATCTGTGCCGCAAGCTGTGCATGGGGAAGACCGGATGCGGAGAAGATCGGAAGCTTCTGTCCGCGTACCAGGGTGTTCAGGCCGTCAATCGCAGATACACCCGTCTGGATAAACTCCTCCGGATAGCTTCTGGCCGCCGGATTCATGGGAAGTCCGTTGATATCTCTTCTTTCCTCCGGAAGGATCTCCGGGCCGTCATCAATGGGACGTCCCAGTCCGTCAAAAACACGACCCAGCATATCGCCGGATACACCAAGCTCCATGCTCCGTCCCAGGAAACGTACCTTGCTGTTGGAAAGATTGATACCTGTAGAGCTCTCAAACAGCTGCACCAGAGCATTGCTTCCGTCGATCTCCAGAACACGGCATCTTCTTGTTTCGCCATCGGCAAGCTCGATCTCACCAAGCTCGTCAAATGCTACATCTTCAACGCCCCGTACCAGCATCAAAGGGCCGGCAACTTCCTGTATGGTCCTATATTCTTTTGGCATTTTACAGGCCCTCCTTTCCCAGAAGTTCTGCAGTCTCTGCTGCCAGCTGGCGGGTTACTTTCTCATATTCTGCTGCCAGCTGATCTTCTTTTGTATATTTATAACGGCCGATCTGCTCACGTACCGGAAGCTTTACGATATCATTGATATCTGCGCCCTGTTTCAGCGCATCCAGACCCGTATCATAAAATGCAAGTACCAGACGCATCATATTGTGCTGTTTTTCCAGAGATGTGTAGGTATCGATCTCGTGGAAAGAGTTCTGGTGGAGGAAATCCTCTCGGATGGAACGGGCTGCTTCCATTTTCAGTCGGTCACCCGGTGAAAGCGCATCCATACCTACCATCTTTACGATTTCTTCCAGCTCTGCCTCTTCCTGAAGAAGGGTCATCATTCTCTGGCGGAGCTCCATCCAGTCATTGGCCACATTCTCATCAAACCATCCGCCTACACTGTCCAGATACAGGGAATAACTAGTCAGCCAGTTGATCGCCGGGAAGTGACGTTTGTATGCAAGGTTTGCGTCCAGTCCCCAGAATACCTTCACGATTCGAAGTGTTGCCTGGGAAACCGGCTCGGAAATATCACCACCCGGAGGAGATACGGCACCAATAGCGGTCAGAGCGCCTTCTCTTCCATCTTTTCCATTACAGATCACGTGTCCGGCACGCTCATAGAACTGTGCAAGACGGGAACCAAGATATGCAGGATAACCTTCCTCGCCTGGCATCTCCTCCAGTCGTCCGGACATCTCACGGAGAGCCTCAGCCCATCTGGAAGTAGAATCTGCCATCAATGCTACGGAATATCCCATATCACGGAAATACTCCGCAATTGTAATACCTGTATAGATCGACGCCTCACGAGCTGCAACCGGCATATCTGAGGTATTGGCGATCAGAACCGTACGCTCCATCAGGGATTGTCCTGTTTTCGGATCCTTCAGCTCCGGGAACTCGTTCAGAACATCTGTCATCTCATTTCCACGCTCACCGCAGCCGATATAAACCACGATATCTGCCTCAGCCCATTTTGCAAGCTGATGCTGGATAACCGTCTTACCGCTTCCGAACGGGCCGGGAACTGCTGCCACACCACCCTTGGCAATAGGGAACATGGTATCAATAACACGCTGTCCTGTTACCAGAGGTTTAGCTGGCGGAAGTTTCTTCTTATATGGACGGCCACGTCGTACCGGCCAGTGCTGCATCAGGGTCAGCTCTTTATCGCCGTCTGCTGTGGAAAGAACTGCAACGGTCTCATCCACGGTAAACTCGCCGGATTTAATTTCCTTCAGAGTACCTTTCATATTGGGAGGTACCATGATCTTCTGTGTAACAACGATAGTCTCCTGAACGGTTCCAAGAACATCGCCGCCCTCCAGCGGATCTCCCACCTTCGCAACCGGAATGAAATTCCATTTTTTGTCCCGCTTCAGGGCAGGAACCTCAACGCCTCGTTTCAGGTTGTTGCTGCCTGCTACCTTCATGATGTCATCCAGCGGACGCTGTATTCCATCGTAAATGCTTGTAATAAGGCCAGGACCAAGCTCCACGGAAAGGGGCACCTCCATGGACTCTACCGGTTCTCCCGGACGAAGTCCTGAAGTCTCCTCATATACCTGTATGGAAGCCTCATCTTCATGCATCTCAATGATCTCACCGATCAGACGCTGGCTGCTTACACGAACCACGTCATACATATTTGCATCCCGCATACCCTTGGCAATTACCAGCGGTCCTGCCACCTTCTTAATGGTTCCTCTGCTCATCTGAACCAATCACCTGCTTTCTTGTCACTCATTACTGAAAAGAATATCGGAGCCAACTGCCGTCTCCACGGATTTCTTTACATTTTCGATACCTGCACCTGTATTTCCGGAAATTCCGGGAATCTGAATGATCGCAGGCATCAGCTCCTCACTGTATTTACTGATCTCTGCGGAAAGCTGGGCCGCCAGCTGTTCCGTAATATAAATAACCGCATATTCACCGGCTGCCAGACGGTTAAGCTTCTCTTTACCTTCTGCAGGATCCTCCACCGGAAAAGTATCAAGGCCAAGAGCCGCAAACCCGTAAATGCTGTTATAATCACCTAAAACTGCGATCTTATACATACATTTCCCTTGCCCTTTCCCGGATAAACTCTTCCGGAAGGCCGCTGCGCTTTCCGGTGAGAATGATCCGCACCGTCTTGATCTCATTTTCACGGGCAAGCACATAGGCTACCAGCGGTCCCAGTGAAAATGAATTATACAGCTGAGGGCGGATGGTCTCCATGATCTGGTTATCACACCATCTCTCAAAAGCGGAAGCTGATTCCGCCAGTGCCAGAGCTCCGTCCCCATATTTCGTTTCTGCCAGATAACCCATGATCTGATCCATTCCGCTTACTGCCGCGTGGATCAGTCTCTCCTTATCCAGTGTGTCACATTCTGCCATGGCTTTTTTCATAAAGTCCGAACTTTTTCCTGTTTTGCAGGCACGGACTGCGATCCGGATATCTGCTACCGCTACCGTGGATTCCGCATACTGCCGGACGATCTCTTCTTTTGATCGTCCTCCGGCTTTTTTTATGGCATCCAGTGCTGCCCTGTCTACGATAATATCCGCAAGCTGTCCGTCTCTTGTGTGCAAAAAGGTCTCATAGGCTTCTCTTGCCGCTTCCCGCATATCCTCAGGAAAACGATCATATTCCTTATCCTTCAGGAATTTCACCATATCCTCTCCGTCAATGGAACAGTCGCTGAAAAAAATATTCGGCGCTGCCCCTTGCAGGATGCTTGCCTTCACAGCCGCTTTCATATTATGGAAAAGATCCTGATAAGAAAGAACAGAAAAAACAGATCGGTCCGCTACCAGCGAATCCATGATCTCCCAGATCTTTTCTCTCTCCCGGGAAAGAATGGCATCCGCACCGGCTGCAGGATCACCGTTTCCCCAGCCCTTCTCTGTAAGAATCTGAAGGCACTGCTGCTCATCCTGACATGCCAGAAGCTGCTCGATCGCCGCCTGATTCAGAAGTCCGGTCTCCAGAACACGTATCCGCGCCACCGCATAGGCATAATCTTCACCAAACATCATTCACGCCCTCCTTTTTGCGATGGTGTTTTACGCAAACAAAATCTTTCTTACCTGATCCAGAAGCTCATCCCGCTTCTCTGCGAACATGGCATCAATGGAACAGTTTTCCTCAATGCCGCCGTATATCAGGATAAAACCTCCGTCTATGTTTCGGGTTTCACCGGAAATTTCCAGCACACCACCCTTTTTCTGTGCCAGGCTCTTTATTTCCTCACGGAAACCTGCCGGCATACGTTCCAGATCCTTTTTTGAAAAACAGATCTCTCCTTCTCTTGGAAGAAGATATTTCTCAGCCATATTCTTAAGGATCCCAAAATATTTTTCTTCATCCAGATTCTTCACACGGTCACAGGCATCTGCGATCACATTTCCGATCAGCTCCTGCTTGGCTGCAAGAACTGCGGTACGCTTCTTCATATCTGCAGCGGAAGCTGTCCGCTCTTCATAGCTTTTCACCTTTGCCCTGGACTGTTCTTCTCTCTGCTGCCGGATCTTATCTGCCTTTTCTCCGGCTTCCCTGAGGATCTCTGCGGCTTTTTTCTCCGCATCACTGATCGTAACGGCTGCAGAAGCATCGGCCTCTTCAAGAATCTGGCTTACCATCTTCTCTAATCCTGTCATGCTCTGCCCCTCCTGATGAATCAAACCTGAATTCCGCTGACTGCAAGAATGGAGATCAGAAGAGCCAGAATCGCATATGTCTCAACCATTGCAGGGAAAAGCATGGCTTTACCGAACTGCTCCGGTTTCTTGGCTACGATACCGATGGAAGCTACGGAAGTTTTTCCCTGATGGATTGCAGAAAGAAGACCTGCGATAGCAATCGGAAGACAAGCCACAAAGATCATAAGACCGGTTTCCAGGGAAATATCAGCAACACCGCCGCCCAGGATACCAACCTTGGAAAGTGCAAGGAATGCTACCAGCAGTCCGTAAATACCCTGCGTACCGGGAAGAAGCTGAAGAAGCAGAACCTTAGCAAATTTGTCCGGGTCTTCTGTTACAACGCCTGCTGCTGCACGGCCAGCTGTACCAACACCGATGGCGGAACCTATACCTGCAAGAGCTACGGAAATTGCTGCTCCCAATAATGCCCAAACGATACCACTCATAATATTAATCCTCCTTAATATCTACATATTTTGTATTTTCGCGGAAGGGGTGGAACTCTTTTCCTCCGCCCTCAAAGAATTTACCAAAAAACTCTACGTACTGTAATCGGCAGGTGTGCACGTATGCACCCAGAAGATTGATCAGAAGGTTAAAGATATGACCAATCACAAATACAAGGATAAATACGATCCATCCCAGAATACTGTCTCCCAGCATACTTCCCATCTGGTTCATAACTGATGCGATAACTCCGGTAGCAAGTCCCAGGGCCAGAAGTCTGGAATAGGAAAGGATATCACTGACCCATCCCGTGATATTGTAAAGATCGTAGGCTCCAAGCGCCAGCCTCAGGAACGGATTCTTCTTATCTCTTCCTGACATAAAGAGAATTCCCACAGCACCGATGATCGCCATCCATTTTCCGACCTGTATCACTGCCGGTGAAAGGTTCAGATCCATCTGAGAAATAGAACGGAACATGCTGCTTGGGATAAAGATCAGGATCAGTCCCATAAGAAGCAGGAACCAGAGTACTACGTCACAGAAAAAGTCGAGATATTTTCTGTCACGTAACAGCATGTAGCCCTTAAGACCCATTCCCAGAAACATATGGATCAGACCAAACAGCATGGAGAACACCAGAAGTCTCATTGGCTCATT
Source organism: Blautia sp. BCRC 81119 (assembly GCF_003184505.1). NCBI lineage: Bacteria > Bacillati > Bacillota > Clostridia > Lachnospirales > Lachnospiraceae > Blautia > Blautia sp. BCRC 81119. Next base: position 58,698 of record NZ_QJHD01000031.1, read on the forward strand.
TAACGGTGCAAACCATACCGGCTTCACCGTGACCGGCCTGTGCAGATATACCTTCGAAAATACATCGATAAAATCTCCGAAATATCCGCCAAACATCACGCCCCAGAACAAAGTGGACAATCCACAGTACATAAAAAGCCGGATGGATTTCTGCATTCCGCTCTCCATCCTGGGGAACTTCAGAAGTACTCCCAGACAAACTGCAAAGACGAGCAGTCCATATGCTGCATCTGACAGCATCAGTCCGAAAAGAAATACATAGCAGGCTGTCATGATCGTGGAAGGATCGATCTCTCCCTTTCCGGGAAGACCAAATGCTGCCAGAACTCCCTCTCCTGCTGCTCCGAATTTGCCGTTCTGAAGGGCAACCGGAACATTTTCTCCCTCAGCATCTTCTGCTTCAAAAACAATATCGTACTTCTCCGTAAGCCGTTTCTCCATTGCAGAAACCTGTTTCTTCGGAAGATATCCTGTCACAAAAAAAGTGCTCTCCGACTGGCGGAGCTGTCCTAATACCTCATATTTCTGTGCACGGATCCGGAAATAATCGGACAAAAGCTGAAGAGAGCTCTTCCTGTCGTGAAGAGCACGTATCTGTTCCCGGATCTGTTCGGACTCTTCCTGAATGCGTGCCACTTCATTCTTAAGGTTCTCCAGCTCCTGTGCCGGAACCTCTGATACCAGCTGTGCCGGTCTTGCAAATCCCTGCATCCGAAGCGCTTCTTCCAGTTCCTGTGCCTGTGCTTTCAAGCAGACAACCACCAGGCTCAGCTTACCGGCGTCATTTGAGATTTCCCGAATGTCAAAGGCTTCAAGCTGTGGTGCATCCGCTGCCAGCTGACTGTATACCTGATCCAGAGTTATATTTCCATCAATACTTCCCACAAGTACCGCTGCTTTCGCTGTACCGCCGAAGTTCATCGGAATATCCAGCTTCAGCCATGGAGCAAGAGCTGCTTCCTGCTGCTCGATCTTAACTGCTGCCGCATTGTTCTCTGTAAGCTTCTTCCGGTATCCCTGGATTTCTCTAGCTGTTCTCAGGATCTCTTCCTGATCCCGGATAGCTTCTTCCTCCTGCTTCCTTCCGATCAGCGGTTTCCCTGCCAGGGATGCCAGCATGGATTGCTTTTCCTTCGAAAATTCATCCAGTATTTCGATTGCCTGATCACAAAGGGATGCGTTTTTCTCAAAGATCAGCCGGGCATTCATAGTATCCATCGTCTTAAGCTCCGGATCCAATTCCGCTGCATCGATCTCCAATACTCCAAGTGACTGCAGTTCTTCCAATATGGCCTTACGGTTCTTTTTCATTGCGCAGATACTGATTCGCTGCATCTGCAATACTGCCATTTTCGCACTCCCCCTCTCAGAACAAACTGTCCATTACTGTCTGGATCGCCTGCTCGTGCTTCGACTCCGCTTTCTTTTTCAAAGCTGCAAGCTCTTCCTCCGCCTGTCCAACGACAGTGTTCTCTGTACTGTGTGCACGTTCTTCGGCTGCTTTCATATCAGATGCCGCCTGTTCGCCGGCGGCTGTTTCCGCCTTTCTGATAATATTCTCTGCCTCTTTCTCAGCTTCGCTGATGATACTCTGTGCACGGACGGATGCATCCTTTATCTTCTGCTGTGCTTTTGCCTCCGCCTCTTTCACTGCCTTGATCGTTTCCTGGATCATCTGATCACCGCCTCTCTGCATATCCAAATTGTACCACAATCGCTTTTTCAAAACAATGTTTATTATGCAATTTAACGATAAATTTATTTGTATTGTGTCAAAAAGTCGTCATATATGTTATATTTTTGCCATTTTTTCGCACACTTTTTATTTGTTTATTCTACTATAAATGAGCAAGTTCGTGATTTTGCATAAAAGAAAGACACCTCGATTCCATGTGTTGTATAATGAAAGTGCCAAAACAAACATTTGCAACATTTACGAAAGAAGGTGTCTCTCGC